>JAYTAC010000659.1:0-7338 GCA_043737755.1 Spirosoma sp. | reverse complement strand
AGATCGCGGATGGGGTGTGGCCGCTGTTTTGCGCATCGGCCGCGAACGGTGGATACTGTGTCGCTGTTGTTTACGTATGATTGCAGACACCATTCATCAGTTCGATACTGAATTGCAGGGCCGGGCGAGACTCGTCGCCGTTACCAAAACAAAGCCCGTTTCTATGTTGCAGGAGGCTTATGACGCGGGTGCCCGGCTGTTTGGCGAGAACAAGGTGCAAGAAATGACCGACAAACACCCGCAACTGCCCCCCGATGTTCAGTGGCACCTGATTGGGCACCTGCAAACGAATAAGGTAAAGTATATCGCTCCGTTCGTGGCTTTGATCCACTCGGTCGATAGCCTGAAACTGTTACAGGAGATTGATAAGCAGGCGGCTAAACACAACCGTGTCATCGACTGCCTGCTCCAGATTCACATCGCCGACGAGGCAACCAAATACGGTCTCTCGCCCGACGAAGCCGGTGCGCTGCTCAACGCGCCCGAACTGAATTCGCTGGTTCACGTTCGGATTGTCGGGCTGATGGGATTGGCCACCAACACCGACGACGAGGGCAAAGTACGCGGGGAGTTTCAAGGGCTAAAGCGATTGTATGACCAATTTGCCACTACTCAGCGGCCGACGATTCAGTTTTGTGAACTGTCGATGGGCATGAGTGGCGACTACCGCATTGCCGTTGAGGAAGGCAGCACGCTGATTCGGGTGGGGAGTGCTATTTTTGGGGCGAGAAGCCCTCAACCGGGGCATAACGATACAACGACATTATGAAATTCTTTATTCAGGCGGGGGCTATTTTGGGTCTCATCGGCGTCGGGCTTGGTGCATTTGGTGCTCATGCCCTACGCACCATGCTGGACGCCACCGGCCGGGCTGCTACGTTTGAGACGGCAGTTAAGTACCAGTTTTATCATGCGCTGGCCTTGGTGCTGGTTGGTGTGCTTGGACATTTGTTCAGTAGTAACCCCGCAACGGCCAAACTGCTGGCGTGGTCGGGCAATTCGTTTCTGATCGGTACGCTGATTTTTTCGGGGTCGTTATATGTGCTCTGTTTCACGGGTGTTACGTGGCTGGGAGCCGTCACGCCCCTCGGTGGCGTAGCCCTGATTGCGGGCTGGGCGTTGCTGTTCTGGGCGTTCCAGTAAATGGACAATGAATGATGAGGATGTTCTGTCTTCATTACTCATTATCCACTTACCATTGCTTTTTATTTTTGCCCCTTGATTCTGAGAATAATGCAAACGAATATACAGGCCGAAACCGCCCGTCGTCGGACCTTCGCCATCATCAGCCACCCCGACGCCGGTAAGACCACGCTGACCGAAAAACTGCTGCTTTTCGGCGGGGCCATTCAAACCGCCGGGGCCGTCAAATCTAACAAGATCAAGAAGTCGGCAACGTCCGATTTTATGGAAATCGAGAAGCAGCGGGGTATCTCCGTGGCTACCTCGGTAATGACGTTTGAGTACGATCATCTGAAAATAAATATCCTCGATACGCCCGGTCACAAGGATTTTGCCGAGGATACCTACCGGACGCTGACCGCCGTGGACAGCGTCATTTTGGTCATCGACTGCGTGAAAGGCGTTGAAGAACAAACCGAACGGCTGATGGAGGTGTGCCGGATGCGCGATACGCCGGTGATTATTTTCGTTAATAAAATGGACCGCGAAGGCCGCAACCCATTCGACCTTTTAGACGAATTGGAGGAGAAACTGAACATCCGCGTCCGGCCCATGACGTGGCCCGTCAACATGGGGTCAGATTTCAAGGGAGTCTACAGCCTGATCGAGCAAAAGTTATATTTTTTCAAAGCCAACAAAACCAAAGTCGAAGCCGACGTGCTGCCCATCGACCTCGCCGACGACCTGCTCGACACGAAGGTGGGCGGGCGCGATGCTGCTCAACTCCGCGAAGACGTTGACCTTATCGACGGGGTGTATGACGGCTTCGACCGGCAGGCTTATTTGGATGGTAAATTGGCCCCGGTGTTCTTTGGCTCGGCGGTCAACAACTTTGGCGTCAAAGAACTCCTCGAAGGCTTCTGCGACATCTCGCCCGAACCCGTTGCCCGGCCAACCGCCACCCGCGACGTGCTGCCCGGCGAGAAAAACTTCAGCGGTTTCGTTTTCAAAATCCACGCCAACCTCGACCCCCGCCACCGCGACCGCATTGCGTTTTTGCGCATCTGCTCGGGCGTGTTCGAGCGGGGAAAATTCTACCACCACACGCGCTTAGACAAGAACGTGCGCTTTGCTTCACCGTTCAGCTTCATGGCCGACAGCAAGAGCATTCTCGAAGAAGGTTTTCCCGGCGACGTGGTCGGACTGTACGACACCGGCACGTTCAAAATTGGCGATACGCTCACAGAGGGGGAGGAGTTGCAGTTTCAGGGCATTCCGAGTTTTTCGCCCGAAATATTCAAGGAACTCATCAACCTCGACCCCATGAAGTCGAAGCAGTTGGAAAAAGGCATTCAGCAGTTGACCGACGAAGGCGTGGCGCAGTTGTTTACGCTGGAGTTAGGCAACCGCAAGTTTGTCGGGACAGTGGGCGAGTTGCAGTTTGAGGTGATTCAATACCGCTTAGAGAACGAGTATGGAGCCAAATGCCGGTGGGTGCCGCTCAATTACACCAAAGCCTGCTGGATTACGGCCGAAAACCCCGTCAAACTCGCCGAATTCATCCGGTTGAAGGGCAATCAAATTGCGTACGATAAAGATAAGAACGCTGTTTTCTTGGCTGAATCAGACTGGATGCTGCGCATGAATGAGCAAAATAATCCCGACGTGCAGTTTCACCTGACATCAGAATTTAAGGTCGAATCAACCCGCTGATCGATTGGTAGCGACGAGTTTTCTATTTTTTCAAAACCCCTGTTGATATGTAGAGTTATGTGGGAAGACGTTTAACTCAACATTAATGAAAAACGCACTTGCCACGCTTGTCGCCATCCTGCTCATTGCCGGATCGGTTATGGCGCAGACCACGAATTCAACCGGTAATCAGTCGACAGCCAACGGCTCCGCAGGCACCGGCACGAACGCCAATACCAACTCTACTGGCTCGAATTCGGCCGGGGCGGGTCTCAACGGAACGGCCAACACAAACCAAACGACGGGCGTTGGCACGACGCTGGAACAAAACAGCGCGGGTGCTACCATGGATGCCACCACAAACGGAGCGGCAACTACCACCACCACCGATGCCCGCAGTAGTACCATGACGGGAGGCAGCCCGGTGAAAGCGAAAAAACTCAGAAAGAAAAGAAGCAAGTCGGATAACTAATCTGCCGTTGGTGGGTAGCCCCTGTGTTTTTCGACAATTAGTAAAATCCATCGGGTATGAAAACAATCATCGTCGTTGCGTGTCTGCTGTTGCTGTTGCCTGTTATGGCTGTTGCCCAGCAGGAGATTAAAAGCAGTAATAAGTACAACAGTTCGGCTGGTCGGGTTTCTGATAAGAAAAAGCAGGCAGCGATGTCCGAGAAGTTCAACGGACAGAAACCCGACCGGCCGCAGAAGCCAAAGCCGAGAAGCGGTAAACAGGCCGTTCAGGGACCGACCGAGAACGGAAGCCGGATAAAAAACAAGGACAACGAATGAATCGGGGGTTTACATCCGCACGATCTCCGCGCCGATGGCATTGAGCCGGGTATCGATGTGCTGATAGCCCCGGTCGATCTGCTCGATGTTGTCGATGATGCTCGTGCCTTTGGCCGACATGGCCGCGATCAGCAAGGCTACGCCCGCCCGGATGTCCGGCGACATCATCCGAATGCCCTTCAGCGGTAGTTGCCGGTTCAATCCCACGACCGTGGCGCGGTGCGGATCGCAGAGAATAATCTGCGCCCCCATGTCGATGAGTTTATCGACAAAGAACAGGCGGCTCTCAAACATTTTCTGGTGAATCAGCAGTGTTCCCTGCGCCTGAACGGCCGTAACAAGCACAATGCTGAGCAGATCGGGGGTGAAGCCGGGCCAGGGCGCATCGGCAACGGTCATCATACCGCCGTCCAAGAAACTCTCGATCTGGTAATTCTCCTGGGCGGGAATGAAAATGTCGTCGCCCCGAAATTCCATCTGGATACCGAGTCGTTTGAATTGGTCGGGAATGATACCCAACTCGGGAATCCGGCAGTCTTTAATCGTTATCTCCGACTGCGTCATGGCGGCCATGCCGATGAATGAGCCAATCTCGATCATATCGGGCAGCATGGTGTGTTCGGTGCCGTGCAGTTTCGAAACGCCTTCGATGGTGAGCAGGTTGGAGCCGACGCCGGTAATTTTTGCACCCATACTATTGAGCATTTTACTCAGTTGCTGGAGATACGGTTCGCAGGCAGCATTGTAAATTTGGGTGGTGCCTTCGGCCATGACGGCAGCCATCAGAATGTTGGCCGTACCCGTTACCGAAGCTTCATCGAGGAGCATGTAGGCACCGCGCAGGTTGCTGGCATCTACTTTGTAGTACCCCCCGTCGTTGGCGTCGTAGTTGAACTGAGCACCCAACTTCTCGAAACCCAGAAAGTGCGTGTCCAACCGCCGACGGCCTATTTTGTCGCCACCGGGCCGGGGAATTCGTCCTTTTTTGAAGCGGGCCAGCATAGGACCCAGCAGCATGACCGACCCGCGCAAGGCGGCTGCTTTCTGTTTGTAGTCATCCGTTTCGAGGTAGTCCAGATCAACGTCGGAGGCCTGAAAGCGGCAGGAAGTTTCGCTGAGTCGGCTGACCGACACGCCCAGACTGTCCAGCAGGTCAATGAGTTGATTGACGTCGCGGATGCCGGGGATATTATGAATCGTAACGGGTTCATTAGTCAGCAGAACGGCGCACAGAATTTGGAGTGCTTCGTTTTTTGCGCCTTGTGGAACGAGTTCGCCATTGAGCCTGCGCCCGCCCGTAATCTGAAAAGATGCCATTGGTCAGGGAGTAATGAGTAATAAAAAATGACTGATGAACAATGACAACAACAAACGTCCGATTGTCGGAGCGTTTCTCGTTATCCGGTGTTCATCAGTCATTAACCTGTTAACGTCTTTTGCGTGGCCCCGTTCCCGGTCCGTCGTTACGGCTGTTGCGGTCATTATTGGGGCGGTTTGTGCCAGCGTTGCCATCCCGCGATCCCGGTCCGCTGTCGTTGCGGTTGTTGGGCCGTGATGGACCCGCTCCGCCCGTTCCGTTGTCATTACGCCCGGCGTTATTATTGCCGAAATTGCGTGGCCCGCTATTACGGTTCTGATTGCCATCGCGTGGTCCGCCGTTACTGGGGCGACCCTGGCCCTGGTTGCGCGGGCCACCAACGCTGCGCTGCCCGGAGCCGTCGTTGCGGCCCTGTCGTCCCATTCCCGATCCGCCATCGCCCCGGTTGGTGCGCATACTCGGGTTGACCGATGCGTTGCTGATGCGCTGGGGTTGAACCTGGTCGCCGGTGCGTTCGCGGGGGGTAGCCTCCACCAAGCCTTCCTCCCGGATAAGTTTAATGTCGTCGGAGAGTTTACCGTTCGAGAGTTCGATCAGGCTCTGGTAAATGGTTTCGTCTTCAACGGATTCTTTGTTCCAGGCCTGATAAAACGTCCGCATCAGCCGCGTCAGGTACGACACAAACGTGCGTCGTTCTTCGGATTCGTCGAGGGCAACGGCCTTGGCAATCAGCAGGTCGACGTTGCGGCCGAAGTGTCTGAACCGTAGCTGGTGCGTGTTGTAGGGAACGCGCTGCGGTTTTTTGCCGAGCGATTCCTCCGAGGGCGGAGGATACGGGCTGTCGACGTCGAGGGTGAAATTGGACATGATGTACAGGTCGTCCCACAGTTTATTGTAGTAGTCCTGTCCGTCTTTCATGTTGGGATGAATTTGCCGCATCAGTTCGACCAGGACGTGGGCGTAGTGAGTACGCTTCTGGCGGTCCTCAATGTTGACCATGTTGTCAACCAACTTCTGCATACTGCTGCCGTATTCTTTCAAGGGCTGTACCGGATTTGTGATGTAAGACAAAAGTACGAACATTCGGTCCACAATCTGCAAGTCGCCGACGGGGGAACAACCGGTGGTTCTATTTTGTCATTCGGGTGTCAATGCCGTTTTATGCTCCGATTTCTGCGTACGTACCGCCCCGAACTCACCGACACATTTCGGCTGAGTGTGCCCATCGTGATTGCTCAGTTGGGCGTTATTCTGATGGGCGTGACCGACAATCTGTTCGTCGGGCGGCTGCTGGGGGCGGTGCCGCTGGGGGCGGCCGGATTGGCCAACGGGCTTTCTTTTCTGGTATCGAGCATCGGCGTGGGTGCCCTCTCGGTGGTGGCCGCATTAGTTTCCAAAGCGCACAGTCAGCACGATGCCGCCGGGATAAACCGGCTGTTTCGGGCGGGGCTGTGGGTGGCGGGGCTGTTCAGCGTTGGGTTCGGCGGGTTATCGGTGCTCATGGCGTATCACTTCGATCTGTTCGGGCAGTCGGCCGAGGTAACGGCAATGGCTCAGGATTTCACACTGGTGCTGAGTGCGTCGTTGGTGCCGTTGCTGGTTTTTGTGGCTGCCCGCCAACTCGCCGACGGCCTGCGGTTTCCGCGCGTGGCCATGCTGATCACGCTCTCAGCACTGATCCTGAACGCCGGGTTCAACTACGTGCTCATCACCGGCTTCGGCCCGTTTCCGACAATGGGCCTGCTGGGGTCGGCCACGGCTACGTTGCTGTCGCGGCTGTTTATGGCAGTCGGTATGCTGGCGTATATCTACCGGTCGGCCCGCTTCAAACCGTATTTGTTGCGGGCGTACCGGGCACTACCCACAACAACCGACGTCCGAACGATTCTCCGGCTGGGTATTCCGGGCGGGCTGACATTTTTCTTTGAGGTGGCCACGTTCACGCTGGCGGCCGTAATCACGGGCTGGCTGGGCGAGGACCGATTAGCGGCTCACCAGATTGCCATCAACATGGCGTCGGTGACGTACATGATGGCAACCGGCATCGCGTCGGCAGCGGCTATCCGGGTGGGGGCGGCCGTGGGGCGCGGGAGCCGCGAGGGTATGTTCCGGGCGGGTGTAGCGGCTTTTGTGCTCTCCATCGGGTTCATGAGCGTGGCCGCGCTGCTGTTTTTCACCGCCAACGACTGGCTCGTGTCGCTCTATATCCGCGACAACCCGGCGGTTGCGACGCTGGCTGCCACGCTGATGATTATGGGCGGCATCTTCCAGTTGTCCGACGGCATTCAGGTTGTGGGGGTGGGGGCGTTGCGTGGCTTGTCGGACGTGAACGCGCCGACGCTCATCACGCTGTTTTCGTACTGGGGCGTGGCCCTGCCGATGAGTTATTTGCTGGGATTCACCTTCGGAATGGACGT
>JAYTAC010000658.1:0-2997 GCA_043737755.1 Spirosoma sp. | reverse complement strand
TGACCACCATCGACACGATGGATACGGCGGGGTCGGTGGCGCAGAGTATCCGCATGATCGAGGCTGGCTGCGAGTACATCCGCATCACGGCACCGAGTGTAAAAGAAGCTCAGAACTTAGAAAATATCCGAAAGGAACTGCGGGCGCGGGGCTACACTACGCCTTTAGTGGCCGACATTCACTTTACGCCCAACGCGGCCGAACTCGCGGCCCGCATCGTGGAGAAAGTCCGCATCAACCCCGGCAACTACGCCGACCGCAAACGTTTTGAGTACATCGACTACAGCGAAGCCGCTTACGCAGCCGAACTGGACAGAATTCGGGCGAAATTTTTGCCATTGGTGCGCATCTGCAAAGAGTACGGAACGGCCATGCGCATCGGCACCAACCACGGCTCACTGTCCGACCGAATTCTGAGCCGCTACGGCGACACACCTGTCGGGATGGTGGAGTCGGCACTGGAGTTTCTGCGCATCTGCGAAGACGAGAATTATTACAACATCGTGCTGTCGATGAAGTCGAGCAATCCGCAGGTGATGGTGCAGGCCTACCGGCTGTTGGTGCAGCGTCTTGACCAGGAAGGCCTGAAACCCTACCCGCTGCACCTCGGCGTGACGGAAGCGGGCGAGGCCGAAGACGGGCGCATCAAGTCGGCATTGGGCATCGGGACGCTGCTCGAAGACGGCATCGGCGACACCGTCCGGGTGTCGCTCACCGAAGAACCGGAACTCGAAGCCCCCGTGGCCAAAGCCCTTATCGACCGCTACACCAACCGGCGTCTCGAAAGCAAGCCGATTCCGGCCGTGACCCGGTACATCGGCCGAAATTACCCCATCGACCCGTTCCGGTACGTTCGGCGGACAACGCACGAGGTCGCCAATTTTGGCGGACAAAACGTGCCGCGCGTCATCGCCGATTTCAGCCACGTTCCCGTCACTGACCACGACGCGCTGCCGTCCATCGGCCATTTTTACCTGCCCGTACCCGACAAGTGGCGCATGAATGACCTCGGTGCAGACTACATCTACACGGCTTCGCACCCGGCACAGTTTATGCTGCCCAACGGTCTGAAAGAGATTCTGGACTACGGCGTCTGGCAGTCAATATCAGCGCAAACCACTGCTCTGCCGTTGCTGACGGCGGATGAGTACGCAGCGGCCCGGTCGATGTCTACCCCGCTTCATCCCCGGCTGAATTTCGTGCAGATATCGCTGCCCGATGTGACGGTCGAACTGCTGAGTCTGCTGCGCAACGACCTGACCGTTGTGCTCCTCGTCACGACCGACAACGCCCACGCCATGCCCGAACTGCGTCGGTTATTCGTGGAGTTGATCGACCAAAATCTGACAACACCCGTCGTCGTGCAGCGGGGCTATCCAACCGTGTCGGACGAGGACCTGCCGCTGTATGCCGCTACGGACGTGGGCGGGTTACTGATTGATGGATTAGGCGACGGCATCATGCTGGCAAGTGTTGTACCGGCGGCTGAAGCCGGAATGCCGGTGATGCCGGTACGCCGGGGCGGGCATTCCGACCACGCCGGTACATTGAAAAAACTCAATAACCTGGCGTTCGGCATTTTGCAGGCCGCCCGGACGCGCATCACCAAAACCGAATACATCTCCTGCCCGTCGTGCGGCCGGACGCTGTTCGATTTACAGGAGACAACCACCCGCATTCGGCAGCGGACGGACCACCTCAAAGGCGTCAAAATTGGCATTATGGGCTGCATCGTCAACGGCCCCGGCGAGATGGCCGACGCCGACTACGGCTACGTGGGTATCGGGCGCGATAAAATCGCGCTGTATCGCGGTCAGGAGATCATCAAAAAATCGGTCCCCGCCGACCGTGCCGTCGATGAACTGATTGATCTGATTCGCGAGGACAGCCGCTGGATCGAGCCCGAAAAAGTCGAAACATTTTGACTGAACATGGGGTAAATTTTGTTCCTTCGTCAGGACGGTTTCGTTAACAGTCGCGTAATGTGACTTCCGTCCGCATCGCCTATGAACCGTCTCTTAGATTACCTGAAAATTGGTCCTGTGTTCGCGTATTTCCTGCGCGTGTTCCGCAAGCCCGACCCCAACCACCCAACCAATGTGAACATTCGCATGATGCACGGCATCAACCGCATTTCCATTGTCATGTTTTTGTTTTGTATCGGTGTTATGATTTTTCGGGCTTGCACCCGATGAGTATATTCGCAGAACAGTCCCAATACCAGTTCCGGGACGATCCTCTGCCATGAATACCGAGTTGATACGTGAGTACTGCCTTGAAAAAATCGGCGTCACCGAGTCGTTTCCTTTCGATACGGTATCGCTGGTTTTTAAAGTCGGCAACAAGATGTTCGCGCTGTTAGACACGGAGAGTCGGCCTACGACCATCAACCTGAAGTGCGACGCGGAGCGGGCGGTGCAGTTGCGGGAGGAGTTCGACGCCGTGCGGCCGGGTTTTCACATGAACAAGACGCACTGGAACACGATCACGCTCGATGGCAGCATCCGGTGGACCAACGTGCAGGAGTGGATTGACCATTCGTATGAGTTAGTCAAAAGAGGATTGTCGAGAGCCGTTCGGGATCAATTATATAAGTAAGTCGCTTGCCTGAACGGGCTGGTCCGTTGTAAATTCGCAGGGTGTAAAAATCGGGGGTGTTATGGAAATTGCGCTGTTGAGTATTCTGTTCGTGCTGTACATGACTATTCGGTATTACCTGATGGACCATGATACCCCATCGGAAAAAGATCAAAAGCGATTTAAGAAAGGAGTCGACCTCATTGCCAGTCGGCAACTCGAAGAAGCACATGCTTACTTCGACGATGCGGTCCGGCAGCACCCCAAATCAGCCGTTGCCTACGCCTGCCGGGGCAAGTGTCACCTGACGCAGGCCAATTTTTATTCGGCCATCTACGACCTCACCCAGGCCATCAACCGCGACAATACGTTGGCTGACTGCTACTTGGACCGGGGCATCGCGTTCTACCAGATCGAAGA
>JAYTAC010000657.1:0-2997 GCA_043737755.1 Spirosoma sp. | reverse complement strand
CAAGCGTTATTTAGTCTCGAAAACGCTCAAAGAGTTCGAGAAAACACTCGACGGGTCCATCTTCCTGCGGGTTCATAAATCATACATCATCAACGTGGCATACGTGCAGCGAAGCGCGTTCAGCAAAGAACGGCAGGTGCGGCTGGCCGACGGTCGCGAAGTCGCTATTTCGCGTCGGCGCATGAAAGTCATCACCCAGCAATTAGCCCAGTACTGGCAGCGGCTGTTTAATTAGGAATCGAAACGGGGCCGCCTGTGCGGTCCCAAACTCAAAAGTCGCTGGCGCACACGTAATTTGTGCGCCAGCGACTTTTGAGTTTGGGACCGCACGGGCGGCCCCGTTTCGACTCTTTTTAAAAAATCTTGTAAGCGAGCGTGACCTGCCACGATTTGAGCCGTTGGCCGAATTGGGCACCGCTGTCGCTGATCCGGGCAATGTCGGAGAGGTTGCCTTCGTAGCGCACGTCGAGACCGAGCGAACCGAGGTCCAGCCCGCCACCGACCTGGTAGCCGTAATACGCTTTGGACCAGGCATCGTTCAGCGACCCGTTGGTATATTGGCTCAGTGCTGCACCCAGCCGCTGGTTATCATCGACACGAAACGAGAAGACCGGCCCGGCCATTACCCGAATCGGGCCACCTTTGATGCCCAGCAGAACCGGCACGTCGAGACTGGTTGTTTTAACGGTTACGCGCTCCGACTGGCCATTGCGCAGGATATCGAACGAGCCGGACCGGGTTGAGTACAGCACCTCGGGCTGGAGAAACAGGTTGCGGCCAAACCGGGCGTAAACGCCGAATGAGGTGCCGGTTTTGTTGGCTAAACTTTCCTTTACGTTGTTGCGAAACGTCTGGCCGTCGACGCTCACACTCGGTGAGCCGTTGGTGTTGGTGCCGGTGGAGACAAAGTTGCCGAACGACAGTTTGGACAGGTTGACACCGCCTTTGACGCCGAACTGGAAGCCGCTCTGGGCAAACGTCAGGGCCGGGAGCAGCGTCAGTGCTGCGCACAGGGCCGGGAGAAGCAGGGATTTTTTCATGGTTGTATCGATAATAGTATTAGTTGAACGTTCAGCAGCCGCAGTCGGTGTCCGGGGTTAACTTATTCCGAGGAAACGGCGTTTTATCAGTGACTAATTATCAGTCATCAGTCATCAATTTTGCCATTGGACGCGTTGTAATCGCGTAAGTTTAACGATGCCTGATTATTTTACTGATGGCTGGTTACTGCTCACTGCTCACTGATTACATGGCTAAATTAAAAACTACGTATTTCTGCCAGAGCTGCGGTCAGCAGTCGGCCAAGTGGATGGGTCGGTGCGCAACTTGTGGCGAGTGGAACACCATTGTGGAGGAAGTCGTCCAGAAAGACGAACCCGAAAAAGGCGGCTGGCGCAGTCCGTCGGCGGGGCCGGGCAACGTCAAAATTGCCGCTAAACCTAAAGCCCTCCACGCCATCAACTACGAAGAGCAGCCCCGCATCCGCACCACCGACGGCGAGTTGAACCGGGTACTGGGGGGCGGCATTGTCCCCGGTTCGTTGGTGTTAATTGGTGGAGAGCCGGGTATCGGCAAGTCGACGCTGATGCTGCAAATTGCGCTTGGTCTGGCCGGGATGCGGGTGCTCTACATATCGGGCGAAGAAAGCGAACAGCAGATAAAAATGCGGGCCGAACGCTTGGACGCGCCCACGAGCGATTGCCACGTCATGACCGAAACCTCGACCCAGAATATTTTCCGGGTGGTGGAAAGTTTCGAGCCGGAAATTTTGATCATCGACTCCATCCAGACCATGCAGTCGTCATTGGTGGAGTCGGGGGCGGGCAGCGTGTCGCAGGTGCGCGAGTGCGCGGCCGAGTTCATGAAATACGCCAAAGAGTCGGGCGTGCCGGTGTTTATGATTGGCCACATCACCAAAGAAGGCACCTTGGCCGGACCCAAAGTGCTCGAACACATGGTCGACACAGTGCTGACCTTCGAGGGCGACCGCCACACGACGTACCGGATTCTGCGCACCAACAAAAACCGCTTCGGCAGCACCGACGAACTGGGCATCTACGAAATGCTCGGCTCCGGCCTGCGGCAGGTCACTAACCCGTCGGAAATTCTGATCTCGCAGCGCGACGAAGCCCTGAGTGGCGTCACCATCGGGTCGATGCTGGAGGGCAACCGGCCGCTGCTGATCGAGTCGCAGGCGTTGGTGAGCGTGGCTACGTATGGCACTCCCCAGCGCAGCAGCACTGGCTTCGACGCCAAACGGCTGAACATGCTGCTGGCGGTTCTGGAAAAGCGGGGGGGCTTCCGGCTGGGTCAGCAGGACGTGTTCCTGAACATTGCGGGCGGCCTGCGCGTGGAGGACCCCGCCATCGATTTGGCGGTGTGCGCGGCCGTGGTGTCGAGTTACGAAGACATCGCCATCGCGCCGTCGGTGGCGTTTGCGGCCGAGATCGGGCTGGGCGGTGAGGTGCGGGCGGTAAGCCGGATCGAGTCGCGCATCGCCGAAGCCGAGAAGCTGGGTTTCAAGCAGATGTTCATCTCGAAATACAACCTGAAGGGTTTGGACACGAAAAGCTATTCAATCAGTATCAAGCCCGTATCGCGGTTAGACGAGGTGTTTCAGGGGGTGCTGATGTAGTTTACCGGTACAAATGTCAAAAATATAAATATACACCAATACGTATATGTGCTCATTTAGAGAGTGAGGGAGTCGCTGTTGTTATTGATTTGGCAACATGCAGATGTTGATTAAACGGTAGTTTGATTCTACTTTTGCGCAGTTACCCGAGCGAACTGCTTCGGAATCAATTATTTCCCCTCTTTATCTAACTTATCTACCTGTGCGTAATTTGAGAAACATCTCCAGCCTTCAATCGGGCGGGTTAATCGGGTGTGGTGTGCTTAGCCTGATGCTTCTGCTGGGTGCATCGTCCACCAGTGTTGGCCAAACAACCTACTACGTTGCTTCCAACGGGAGTGACGACAGTGACGGCCGCTCGG
>JAYTAC010000656.1:0-7343 GCA_043737755.1 Spirosoma sp. | reverse complement strand
GATACTGGCGTAGACCCGGACGGCTAATTCGCTGAAGGTCAACAATAGCGGGTTGTTTCGTCGTTGGGTTATACTTCAAGGCAATTTTGATACTGCCCTGAGGAGTGCCGTCATCGAACTTATAGTTCTGGATGTATCCCTTTTCGTACAATACCTTCGTCAACTCTTTCTTTATGTTGGAAGCAGGAATCTCTACTACCCGGTGCTTTGCCCGGATAGCGTTTCTAATGCGAGTCAGGAAGTCTGCTATTGGATCTGTAGTCATTCTGAGCGTTGCGTTACTTGCAAATATCTGATGTTCAGAATTTTCGCAAAATTACGAAAACTAAACTTTGTGGTATACTGCCGACTGGAACTACCAGCTTGACTTGGTTACGCCCGGAATTTTACCAGCCGATGCCATCTCCCGGAACGTTACCCGTGAGATACCAAACTTGCGCATGTATCCACGGGGACGTCCTGTCAGTTTACAACGGTTGTGCAACCGGACGGGGGAAGCATTCTTGGGGAGTTTGTCCAAACCGATGTAGTCACCGGCAGCTTTCAATGCAGCCCTTTTGACCGCGTATTTGGCCACCATTGCTTCTCGCTTCCGCTCCCGTGCTTTGATTGATTCTTTTGCCATTGTCTTAGCGCTTGTATCGGTTGTTATTTGCCACCTTTTGAGAACGGCATACCCATTGCTTTCAGCAACTCGTAGCTCTCATTGTCGGTTTTGGCAGTCGTCACAAACGTGATGTCCATTCCCGATATACGAGCCACTTTGTCAATACTGATCTCAGGAAAGATGATCTGCTCCTGCACACCAAATGTATAGTTGCCCCGTCCGTCGAACCCTTTGTCGCTGACGCCTTTGAAATCTCGAACGCGGGGCAGTGATACTGCTGTCAGCCGGTCAAGGAATTCATACATCTTCACCCCGCGCAACGTGACCTTCGCACCGATAGGCATCTTTTCCCGTAGTTTGAAGTTCGATACAGCCTTCTTCGACATTGTCGGAACAGCCTTCTGCCCGGTGATGGTCGTCAACTCCTCGACGCCCACATCAACCAACTTCTTGTCGGCCACAGCGGCTCCGATTCCTTTGTTGATAACAATCTTACTCAGACGCGGCACTTGCATGACCGACTTATACTGAAACTTGTCTTTCAACTGAGGCACCACCTCGGTCACATATTTTTCTTTCAGTCTTGGCGTTGCCATTATCTTAGACTTTTTCTGGTGTTACTTACGGATGACAACATCAGGAATGAAATTACCTGTCTTCTTTGAGAAGCGTTGCAATTTACCTTTGTCGTTTTCCTTACGGCCCGTGCGGGTTGGTTCGCCAGTGGCGGGGTCAATCAATTTCAGATTACTGATGTGTATCGAACCTTCCGTCTTTTCCAGCTTTCCTTGTGGGTTGGAAGCCGTCGGTTTCATGTGCTTAGTAACCATGGCAACGCCCTCAACACGAGCACGATCTTTCTCCACAATGACTTCCTGCACAACACCGCGCTTGCCTTTCGAGTTACCACCAATTACGACGACGATGTCGCCCGTCTTAATATGGAACTTGTGTTTTGGAAGCGTTATTTTCTTTTCCATTCCTTACAATACCTCTGGGGCTAACGATACAATTTTCATAAACTGCTTCTCGCGCAGTTCGCGGGCCACGGGTCCAAAAATCCGGGTGCCTCGAGGTTCATCATTCGCATTCAGCAACACGGCCGCATTGTCTTCGAAGCGAATGTATGAACCATCCTTACGGCGAATTTCCTTCTTGGTGCGAACAACGACAGCTTTCGATACCGTGCCTTTTTTCATGCTGCTGGACGACAAGGCCTGCTTCACCGTAACGACGATCTTATCACCGACCGATGCATACCGCTTGCCCGTGCCACCCAAGACGCGGATAACAAGCACTTCCTTTGCGCCACTGTTGTCGGCCACCCCTAATCTTGATTCTTGCTGTAGCATGGCTTACTTCGCTCTTTCGATGATTTCAACTAACCTCCAACGTTTGTTTTTGCTCAACGGGCGGGTCTCCATAACACGAACCGTATCACCGATACCACACTCGTTTTTCTCATCATGAACCGTCAGTTTTTTGGTCTTGTTCATGAACTTGCCATACATCGGATGCTTTACCTTACGGTCGACCGCGACGGTAATTGTCTTCTGCATTTTGTCACTCGTAACCCGCCCAATCCGCTCTTTCCTGGCGTTCCGCTTTGGTTCCGACTTAACTCCCGTTGCGAGAGATGTTAATGCGGTAGTCTGCGGTTGTTCTTGTGCTTCGACTACCGGTGTCTCTGTTACCGACTGCGTCACTTCCACATCCGCTGGAGTCAATACTTCCTTCTGAGGTACTGGTGCTTGTTGCTCTTCCATTGTCATGTCTATTGGGCCTGTGCCGATTTAGCCGTCAGTTTTGTGTGCAGACGAGCGATTCGTTTGCGGCTCTCCCGAATGCGCATGGGGTTCTCAATGGGAGACACCGCATGGGCAAAGCGCAGTTTCAGCAGACGATCCTGCTCCACACCGATCTCGGTGCGAATTTCGTCGGTCGACAATCCATTCAAATCTTCTTTTTTCATCTTGTTAGTCACTTGGGGATTTTATTCCTCGACCTGCTCCTGATAATCGCGCCGAACCACAAATTTAGTTCGAACAGGCAGCTTTTGAGCTGCTAAACGCAACGCTTCCATGCCCGTTGCCAGATCAACGCCTGTTGTCTCGAACATGATTGTGCCCGGTTTAACCACGGCAACCCAGTATTCGGGAGCACCTTTACCCTTACCCATCCTTACTTCGGCTGGCTTCTTGGTGATCGGTTTGTCGGGGAAGATGCGAATCCATACCTGACCTTCGCGTTTCATGGCGCGTGTCACAGAAATACGGGCAGCTTCAATCTGGCGGGCAGTAATCCGGCCTGGCTCCAGCGATTTGATGCCGAACGTACCGAAGGCAATTTCATGCCCACGCGAGGCAACGCCGGGAATCCTACCCTTGTGCTGTTTGCGGAATTTAGTTCTTTTTGGCTGTAACATGGCTCAACTATCAGTTAGTCAGTTGTGGTCAGTTGTCCAGTTAGTCGGTAGCACTCGCTATTTCTCTAGCTGGTTGTTATCCGACTGAATTTATCGTCTTGGTCCGCCACCGCCACCGCCCCGGTTGCCACCTTGACCCCCTGGAGCACCACCGCGATTGCCGCCTTGACCACCGCTCCGGTTGCCACCCTGGCCCCCTGGAGCACCACCGCGATTGCCACCCTGGCCCCCGCCCCGGTTGCCACCACGGTCATTGCCGCCCCGGCCACCCCGGTCACCACCTTCGCGGTCACCACGGGGACCACCACGACGATCACCACGGTCGTTCGGACCAGCACTTCGTTCGCCAGCCTGAGCCTGCGTCATCATGGCCGTCGGCGACAGGTCACGCTTTCCATACACTTCTCCCTTAAAAATCCATACCTTGATGCCGATTTTTCCGTAAACAGTTTGTGCTTCTGAAAGAGCATAGTCAATATCAGCACGCAACGTATGCAGAGGCACCCTACCTTCTTTATACTGCTCAGAGCGGGCAATTTCTGCGCCACCCAACCGACCCGACACTTTCACCTTGATGCCCTGTGCACCAACTCGAACAGCCGATTGAATCGCTTGCTTCATGGCACGACGGAACGAGATACGTGCCTGCAGTTGCTGAGCGATTGCTTCACCAACTAATTTGGCATCAACTTCGGGCCGCTTAATCTCGAAGATGTTGATCTGGACGTCTTTGCCAGTAATTTTCTTCAGCTCTTCCTTAATCTTGTCGACCTCCCCACCACCTTTGCCGATTACAATACCTGGACGGGCTGTGTGGATCGTTAGTGTCACACGCTTCAGTGTACGCTCAATCACAACCCGTGCAATGGCCCCTTTCGGGATACGAGCGGCAATGTATTTCCTAATTTTCTCGTCTTCAACGAGTTTATCCGCAAACTCCTTGCCGCCGTACCAGCTCGATTCCCACCCCCGCACGATGCCAAGTCGCAGGCCAATCGGATTTATTTTTTGTCCCATTTGCTATTGCTCGTTTTCAGTAGATTGGGTAATTGCTTCGTCTAACACCGGCTGCGTTGCGCTGTCAACTACAATTGTAATGTGGTTTGAGCGCTTGCGAATCCGATGACCACGGCCCTGTGGAGCAGGTCGCAGACGTTTCAGCATTGGACCGCCGTCTACAAAAATCGTTTTGATATACAGGTCGGTATCCTCGATTCGCTCATCCTCATTCTTTTGTTGCCAGTTAGCAACGGCCGACAGCAATACTTTTTGCAGTGTAACGGCACCAGCCTGCGGCTGGTATTTGAGGAGTCCCAGCGCCCGACTAACTCGCTGACCACGAATCAGGTCGGCGACCAGTCGCATTTTACGGGGCGACGTGGGCACATCATTAAGTCTTGCTATTGCTTCCATAATTTCAGTTTGTGAGTTTGCGGTCTGTTTTCGATGGCTTACGGTGCTTTGCTTGCCATGATTCATAGACTACTTATCGTTTGCCCTTGTCCTTTTTAGCAGTGTGTCCCCGGAAGTTGCGCGTCGGAGAAAATTCGCCGAGCTTGTGGCCAACCATGTTCTCAGTGACATACACCGGAATGAACTTGTTGCCATTGTGCACGGCAAATGTATGACCAACAAAGTCCGGCGAAATCATCGAGCGACGCGACCAAGTTTTGATGACCGACTTCTTACCCGAGTCATTTTGCGTCTGAACCTTGTTATCCAGCCGAAAATCAATATAGGGGCCTTTTTTGAGTGAACGTGCCATTTATATCTGTTACTTTTTGCGTCGGCTGATGATCATGCTTTCGGATGCCTTGTTCTTATTACGGGTTTTTTGACCCTTTGCGAATTGGCCATTGCGCGACCGCGGGTGTCCCCCCGATGCCCGGCCTTCGCCACCACCCATTGGGTGATCAACGGGATTCATAACGACAGCGCGAACGCGGGGGCGAATGCCCAGCCAACGATTGCGACCGGCTTTCCCCATTACTACGTTCATGTGGTCGGCATTTGAGACTGAGCCAACCGTTGCCATGCCCGCGCTCAATACACGGCGGGTTTCTCCCGAAGGCAATCGCAAAACGGCATACTTATCTTCTCGACCCACCAACTGAGCATACGTACCAGCCGAGCGAGCCATCGAACCTCCCTTACCGGGCGTCAATTCGATGTTGTGAACGATTGTACCGATTGGCATTGCGTTCAACGGCATAGCATTACCAACGTCGGGCGTTACGCCAGCACCAGACTGAACATTTTGGCCAACCGTTATGCCTTGTGGGGCGATTATATACCGTTTTTCGCCGTCGCCGTATTGTACTAAGGCGATACGGGCGGTGCGGTTTGGGTCGTACTCAACAGTCAAAACTTCGGCAGGCTGACCGACTTTGTCGCGCTTGAAGTCGATAATACGGTAGTGGCGTTTGTGACCTCCACCGATGTAGCGCATCGTGCGACGGCCCTGATTGTTCCGACCACCGGACCTCTTGATAGGCTCCAGCAGACTTTTTTCCGGCTTGGAGACAGTTATCTCCGCAAAGTCGGGGGCCACCCGGAAGCGCGTACCCGGCGTTATCGGCCTCATTTTCTTAACTCCCATGACTGATAGATTGGTATAGCAATGCTCAGTTTACAAGTCAGCGTAAATATCAATTACCTCGCCTTCTGCCACCGTCACAATCGCTTTCTTGGTGGTTGGGGTTTTGCCCGTGACAACACGTCCGTTGATGTTCTTACTGCGTCGTTTACCCAATTGCCGCATCGTGTGAACCGCTTCTACGTTGACACCGTACATTTTTTCGACGGCTTTCACGATTTCGAGTTTGTTCGCTTTCAATTCGACTTCAAAAGCATACTTTCCCAGCTTATTCAGGCCCGTCATCTTCTCCGTGACGATTGGTCGTTTCAATACGTTCATGAGTTTATCGGTCGAAAATCGTTTGGATAGTTGACAATGCTTCCTCGCTGATCAGCAGTTGGTCGGCATTCATCAGGTCGTATGTGTTGACCTGCGAAGCCGTCGTTACTTTAGTTTTTTGCAGGTTCCGGCTCGACAGTACGACATTCAGATTCACGTCGGGTAAAATCAGCAGCGTCTTGCGACCCGTCAGATTCATGTCGTTCAGAAACTGGATATAGTCTTTCGTCCGGGGAGCTTCCAGCGTGATATTATCAATCACCGAAATCTTACTGGCCTGAGCCTTCACGGCGAATGCCGACTTGCGGGCGAGTGACTTAACTTTCTTATTCAGCTTAAAACTGTAGTCGCGGGGGCGCGGCCCGAAAATCCGACCGCCACCAATTCGTATCGGCGACTTTGCACTACCGGCGCGGGCACCACCCGTTCCTTTTTGCTTCTTCAGTTTGCGGGTCGAGTGAGCGTTTTCAGCACGCTCTTTCGCTTTGTGCGTTCCTTGCCGTTGGTTGGCTAAGTACTGTTTCACGTCGAGGTAAATCGCGTGTTGATTCGGTTGTATACCGAATACGTCTTCCGGCAGCGTGACCTTTTTGCCCGTGTCCTCGCCCTTGCTGTTGAATACGATTACTTCCATGGCCTACTTCTCAATAATAACGTATGAATTTTTGGCTCCTGGAACCGAACCACTAACAACAAGCAGGTTTTGCTCGGGCATCACCCGTAGAATCCGCAGGTTCTGCACCTTCACGCGGTTGCCACCCATCCGGCCCGCCATGCGCAGTCCTTTGAATACGCGTGAGGGGAATGAACAGGCACCAATCGAACCCGGCGCACGTCCTCGGTTGTGCTGACCATGCGTCTGGCCACCAACACCGGCAAACCCGTGACGCTTCACAACACCCTGGAAACCGCGTCCTTTGGATGTTCCGACCACGTCGACGAATTCTGCTTCGGCAAATACGTCGGCTACCGTAAGCGTCTCACCCAAGTTCAGTTCCTTCTCAAATTCTTTGAACTCAACAAGTTTACGCTTGGGCGTGGTGCCAGCTTTTTTGAAATGGCCCATCTCCGGTTTGTTGCTGTGCTTTTCTTTCTTGTCGCCGAAACCCAGTTGCACAGCCGTGTAGCCATCCTTCTCGATGCTACGGACTTGAGTTACGACACAGGGACCTGTTTGAATCACTGTACATGCCAGAGCCTGCCCGTCCGCATTGTACACGCTGGTCATCCCGATTTTCTTGCCAATTAAACCAGACATCTGTGTTTGTTTAAAGTAAGCAGGTAAGTAAGGTACGTTTTCCCGACTCTTAATCGGGCCGCAAAGGTAGGCAGCTCGCCGGACGAATCCTATATCTGCTTAACCATCAGGCTTATCTAACGACACAAAAAAAGGG
>JAYTAC010000655.1:0-2999 GCA_043737755.1 Spirosoma sp. | reverse complement strand
CGAAGTTCGATTCGTCGGACGTAAGTGATCTTGACACGGATGAGGTAAAACGCGTCGCCCGGCATCTGCTGGCGCATCCCAACATCTGTTCCCGGCGGTGGGTTTACGAGCAGTACGATTCAATGGTGGGCACGGCCAACCGCAGCACCAACGCCCCCTCCGACGCGGCCGTGGTGCGGGTGAAAGCCACGGGTATCGGTACGCCGATGCAGCCCGCTACCGGAGCGTCGGCCGCTGATAAATCAATCGTAATCACCGTCGACTGCAACGGCCGCTACGTACACGCCAATCCGCGACAGGGAGCCATGATCGCCGTGGCCGAAGCCGCCCGCAACATCGTCTGCTCCGGGGGCGAACCCATTGCCGTTACCAATAACCTCAACTTTGGCAATCCCTACGTGCCGGAGGTGTACTGGCAGTTTGTGGAAGCCGTGCAGGGCATGGGCGAAGCCTGCCTGAAGTTCAGTACCCCTGTCACGGGCGGCAACGTCAGCTTCTATAACCAGTCATCCGACGATGGGCCGGTGTTTCCCACGCCGACCATCGGGATGCTGGGTCTGATGGACAATCCAGACCACCACATGACGCTGAACTTCAAGAACGCAGGCGACAGCATTTATTTAGTTGGCCCCTCCACCAACGACATTGCTTCGTCGGAATACCTGTATTCATACCGGGGCATTAAGGCATCGCCCGCGCCCCAGTACGACTTCGAAACCGAATGGCACGTGCAGGAGTGCATTAAAACCATGATCCGCAACGGCTGGCTTCAGTCGGCCCACGACGTGTCGGACGGGGGCTTGTTCACGACGCTGGCCGAATCGGCGATGGCGGGCGGCACCGGGTTTACAGTTTCCCAGGATGTGAGGTATCGCAGCGATGCTTTTCTGTTCGGCGAGAGCCAGAGCCGGGTCGTTATTTCGGTGGCTGATGAATACGTAAACGAAGTGGAGTCGTACCTGACCGAAGGCACCCCGTTTACGCGCTTAGGCTTAGTGACGGCGTCGGATATGGTCGTTGACGGCGTACCGGTGCTGACATCAGCCGAAGCAAAGGACCTGTACGACAACGCACTGGGAAAGATAATGGCCTGACGAACCCTAAATTGACACAACCATGCTGGCACAACAACTCAAAATCCGGAGACTTACTGTCGAAGAATATCTCGCCTTTGAAGAAAAAAGCGAAGTCCGCCATGAATTTTATGACGGTGAAGTCTACGCAATGGCGGGCGGGACTATCAATCACAACCGGTTGACCCGGCGCGTGGCTAATCTGCTGGATAATCAGCCGTCTTTGAAGAAGTGCGGTGTATTCTCCGAAAACATGAAAGTAGACGTGCGGGATGGAAGACACATGCCGTATCCTGATATAGTCGTGACTTGTCACCCGTTCGATCTGCGGGGTAATAATTTGATTATTCGCCAGCCCCGGCTATTGATTGAAGTATTATCTAAATCAACAGCTCACAAAGATCGGGGCGACAAGTGGCGTGACTACCGTAAAATGCCGTCGCTCTGGTATTATATGCTGGTCGATCAATACGCCACGACGGTCGAACTCTTCAGCCGGATCGAGGAGACGAATGAATGGATCAACACGATTTATGAACGTACCGACGACATTATCAAGTTGCCGCGCCTGGCGGTTGAACTGAACGTGGGGGCTATCTACGATGGGATTGAATTAGTGCCGACTGACGATGATGTTCCAACGGACGAAAAACAGGACTCATGACAACCGATTTAGCCGCCCTCACCCGCGAAATCCGCACCATCGCCACCGACGCCGGGGCGTTTCTGCTTCAGGAGCGCAGCCGCTTCCGACGCGACGACATCGAATACAAAGGGCTGAACAACCTCGTTTCCTACGTCGACAAAGAAACCGAAAAACAGTTGGTCGAGCGGCTCCGTGCGCTGCTGCCCGAAGCCGGTTTCATCACTGAAGAAGGCACCACCGGGACCGAAGCCGACACTAATGCATTGAACTGGATCATAGATCCGCTGGACGGTACGGCTAACTTCATTCACAATTTGCCCGTTTTTTCGGTGAGCATTGGTCTGGCCGAGGGCAAAACACCCGTTGCCGGGGTGGTGTTTGACCCCAGTCGCAACGAATGTTTCTCGGCCTGGCGGGGTGGGGGAGCGTATTGCAACGACGAACGGATTCGGGTGTCGCCCGCCACGCAGTTGGGTGAAAGCCTGATTTCGACGGGTTTTCCGTACTACACTTTCGAGCAGATGCCCCAGTACCTGCGCATTCTGGAGTCGCTGATGCAGCAAACTCACGGCCTGCGCCGGATGGGGTCGGCCGCCATCGACCTGTCCTACGTAGCTGCCGGGCGGTTCGACGCGTTCTACGAATACAACCTCAACTCGTGGGACATGGCCGCCGGGGTGCTGCTCGTTCGGGAAGCGGGCGGCATCGTCACCGACTTCACCGGGGGCGACGAGTTTTTGTTCCGGGGCGACGTTGTTGCCGCCTGCGGCATCCACCCCGAACTGATCCGGGTGATTCAGGAACACTGGTAATAAAGGCTGATGACTCATGCAGGACATTGACATTCTTCGCTATCCCCTCGGTAATTTCGATTTTGGTCAGCCGTTTTCAATGGCCGATACGAAGCAGCACATTGCGACTATTGACCAACTTCCCGTCAAACTCGCTGAACTTGTGGGTAAATGGGGCGATGACCGGCTTGATACACCCTACCGACCCGGCGGCTGGACGGTGCGGCAGTTAGTGCATCATGTCGCCGACAGCCACATGAACGGCTATATCCGCACCAAACTCGCCCTGACCGAAAACAACCCCACGATCAAACCCTACGAGGAAGGCGATTGGGCCAACCTGCCCGACTCCCGGCTCGAGGTGGCCCCGTCGCTGGTAATTTTGCGTAATCTGCACCTTCGCTGGGTGGCCGTGCTCGATTCGCTCAGCGAAACCGACCTGCACCGAACGTTCCTGCATCCTGGCAGCGGCCACACGTTCACCATTGC
>JAYTAC010000654.1:0-1047 GCA_043737755.1 Spirosoma sp. | reverse complement strand
GAGTCATACCCGTGCGCCCGGCCGGACGTTTACCGACGGGCAGAAGCAAACGTACAGAACCCTCGGCGGCAGTCCGCACTTGGACGGCAGCTACACTGTTTTCGGCGAGGTTATTGATGGATTAGCCCTGGTGGACAGCGTTGCCAAACAGCCCCGCGACCCGCAGGACCGCCCCAAACAGGATATCCGCATGACGGTGTCCGGCGAATGGGTCCGAAAAAAGAAGATTACGAAGCAGTACAAATTCAGATACTTGTAGAGATCGGTCCGCCGGTGCGGTCTCTACACACACGTATGAAGAACATACTCATAACCGGTGCCAATGGGTTGCTGGGCCAAAAGTTGGTTGACTTATTGACAAAGCAGCCCGGTGTTCAGCTAACGGCCACCGCACGGGGCGACAATCGTCTGCCCTACTCGGACCGGTACTCGTATCGCTCAATGGACATCACCAACCGGCAACAGGTGCTGGACGTGATTAACGAGTCGCGCCCCGACGCAGTTATCCACGCGGCAGCGATGACGGATGTGGATAAGTGCGAAACCAACAAAGACGATTGCTGGGCGCAGAACGTGCAGGCCGTTGAGTCATTAGTTGATGCGTGTCGGTCGGTCGGGGCGTTCCTGCTCCACGTCTCCACCGACTTCATCTTCGACGGCACGGCCGGACCCTACGACGAAACGGCCGAGGGAAATCCGCTTAGTTTCTACGGCTGGAGCAAATACGCAGCCGAGAAAGTGGTGATGCACTCAGACATTGACTGGGCTATCGCCCGGACGGTGCTCGTCTACGGCATCGCCCACGACATGAGCCGCAGCAACATCATTTTGTGGGTAAAAAAGTCGCTCGAAGACGGCAAAAATATCAAGGTCGTCACCGATCAGTGGCGCAGTCCGACGCTGGCCGAAGATTTAGCGATGGGCTGTTACCTGATTGCCGATCAAAAAGCGGGGGGTGTTTTCAACATTTCGGGCAAAGAAGTCCTGACGCCCTACGACATGGCAATCCAAACGGCCGATTATTTCGGGTTGGATAAATCGCTGATT
>JAYTAC010000653.1:0-17126 GCA_043737755.1 Spirosoma sp. | reverse complement strand
AGCTTTCACCGTCAGGTATTTGTTGCCGCTGACGGGCGCGATCCCGGCCGTATTGATGCCCGACGTCGCCCGCCCTGAGTAGGGATTGATGCCGTCCTCGAACGTGAACAGCGTGTAGGCGGGCAGCGATTTACCGTCGGTGATCATGATCTGGTCCATGTTCAGCTCGAATTTCTTGTTGCCGTCGACGTTGCCATTGCTTTGCCGGAACGTGAGCGTCAGATTCTGAATAACACCGTTGAGATCGAAGTTGAGTTTGCCGTCGCCCTTCGTGTTCTCCCACGGAAAGTTGGCCAAGCTGATGCTGCGCCATTCCCAGCCGTCGGTAACGGGAAAGGTGTAGTCGTCTAAGGGGCTGCTCGATGTTGCTTTGGTAAAGTTGCCGCCCCCCCGGATGTTGTTTTGCTTGATTTCCATCTGGAAATAGCCCCGCTGCCCGTTGGTATTGATCAGAAACGTCAGGTGCGGATCGCGGAAGTTGGCTAAGTCGATGGGTTTGGCGTAGCTGACCGAGCCGAGATCGCTGACCCAGCCGTCGGCCTCGTCGGTTTTGACGGTGAGGAAGTTCTTGCCCCGGCCCGCCTGAATTTTGCTCAGGTTGATACCCGACTGACTGGTTTTTTTGCCCGCCACATACGGATTTTCGCCATCCTCAAAATCAAACAGCACGACGGGTCGCTCGGCCACGGGTATGCTGTTGGGGTCATAATCTTTCACCGGAACAGCCATCGACGTGCCGTTTTTCACCTTGCCCCGCGCCCGGCTGATTGTTACGACAACGCTGTTGGGCAGGGTCATCCCCGTGGTCGGAACCGTTAGCTGGTCGGCGGTGATGCTGCTGGGGTTGGGCACGATGCGGATTCCGTTGATGTCCAACTCCTGGACCATGTCGAGGTTGGTGCCTTTGACAATGATGTTCTGCGTCCGCTCAATACCGCGCGGCCACGCTGTAACCGTTGCGTCGGGGTAAGTCGGTTCGATGTTCGTGGCCGACAGCACCGCCTGCCGGTCCGAGGTGGTGAGCGTCAGCGGTCCGGCCGTGAACAGGCGCGGTAACTGAATTTTGACCGACGTGGCATTCGCCGACAGCACTTTAGCCAAAACGGCTTCGGCCCCGACGGTGACGATGGTTGTTTTGCCAAGATTGATGCCTCCTATCAGCAGTTCGGTTCCCACTTCGGGCTTCGTCGGCGAAAACTTCGTGATGGTCGGCAGAGGCGGAGTGGTGCTGCTGGCCGGGACGTCTTCTTTCTGGCAGGCGACCGTCAGAAACACCAGTCCGGGCAGAACCGTCAGTACAATTCGGGTGAGTGACAGGAGCAAGTTATGTTTCATGGATATAGTCGGTAAAAAATAAGACCATTCAGTGAGTTTTGTCGTTAATAATCCGGCTAATGTATCAAAAAGTGTGGTGTGATACTTCTTTCCAGTATAATTAAAAGAGGATGGCACGGAAATTAACACAACAGCGAAGGCGTGTCAATTTCTGTGCCATTTGTTCATCAGGCTTACCGGACCGGTTGGTCTGGTGCAGAGTCCGTTACGGCTGCGACATAGATGTGCGGGTCGGATGGGTCTGCCGTTGCCTACGCTAATTTCTGCTTCAGAAACGTGATCGTTCGTTCCCAGGCGAGTTTGGCGGCTGCTTCGTTGTAGCGAGTGGGGGCGGTGTCGTTGTGAAATGCGTGCTGGGCACCGTCATAAGTGAACAATTCATAGGCAACGCCCGCCTTTTTCAGAGCCTCTTCGTAGGCCGGAATCCCGGCGTTGACGCGCTCATCCAACCCGCCGTAGTGCAGTTGTAGGGCAGCTTTAATCTTCGGAACGTCGGCCGCGTCGGGCTGGCGACCGTAGAAGGGCACGGCGGCTTTGAGGTCGGGGGCGTAAATGGCTAACTGGTTCGACATGGCACCACCCCAGCAGAAACCTACGCAGCCGACCTTACCCGTGCTGTCGGGGCGGGTTTTCAGGTACTCAACGGCCTTGACGAAGTTGTTACGGGTGACGGTTGCATCTAATTTGCCGAACAACTCCCGCATCTGGTCCGGGCCGACGTTTCGGTCGTCGGTGGGAGTACCACCGGCTGCTGATAGTGCGTCGGGGGCGAGGGCCACAAAACCGGCTAAGGCCACGCGCCGGGCCACATCCTCGATGTGCGGATTCAGCCCCCGGTTTTCGTGGATGACCACAACGGCGGGGTATTTACCAGCGGCTGCGGGCCGGGCTAAATAACCCTTCATGGTCGTATCGGCACCGGGGAAGGTGATGGATTCAGTTTTGATGCGGTTGTCCTGGTCGGTAACGGTTGCAGCCTGCGCATAGTTGACTTCGAGTAGGGGAAGTACCGCCATCGCTGCCGCTACACTGCCGGTCAAACTGGCTAAGCGTTTCAGGAATTCGTCGCGCCTGAGTGGCGGTCCGTCGATACGGTTGTGTGTGTATTCGTCGAAGAGATTGATAATGCGCTGATCCATGCCGGGATTTAGGTTAGGTTCACGTAAAACTGACCAATGGCCCGCTGAAACACAAGTCCGCGATGAATCAAGTGCTCTATTTCAGACGCGGGTCGAACGGGTGCGGCTCAATGCTGACGAGTTTGAGCGTTGCGTGTTCGGGGTGGAGAGGATTGAGCAGGTAGTTGAACTCGGTGGGCGAGTGAACGGACGGAACACATAACAACCAATAGTTCATGTCTTTCAACCACTTTTCAGCTTGGAGAGCCAATTGGGGAAGATAAGGAATTACCTGCCAGTTGTCGGGTAGGTCCTGGGCATCGACAGAGGAACGCGACGCTTGTGCCGGTACGTCCATTGTTACCAAGAAAACACGGTCAGGCAGTACGGTAGCGTTGGCTAACAACTCAAGTTTAGCCAATGAGACGCTGTCAGACGTGTAAAGAAGGCGTGTTCCCTTCTGGTTCCATCGCCCGGCACTGTACAATCCTCCGGTCCCGCCAAGATCACTGGCAAACTCTGTTGGTGAAAAACGGTACAAGCGCATGGTCAGGAATAGATACCATACTGAATGCGAAACAACACTTCTATGGCTTCCTGGCGACCAATCGTTGAGTCCAATAAATCAACTGGCTTTCGGTTACCGAGTGCGTAATTTGGATTGTCCAACCAGTACTGAAGTTTTTCGGGGTTGCCGAATATATCAAGCCCCTTCGCATACAGTTCAGAAAGCGATATTGCTTTCTCCGTCTCATCTTTGGTTAATGATGATTTTGCCTTGATCCGACGCTGGTAGGTGCTCTCAGAGATGGCTAATAAGTGACTCATTGTTCGGTTCGAAAACCCCAGTTTCTCCTGTAAGAACTTAACTGATTGCATAGGTAACCCTTCGTTCACGAGGTCGATCAAATCAAATGAGTTCTCTACATGCCGGTTCACAATGGACTCCCCGCCCAGTGCAGTCATGATCTGAGGAATGCTTACTTGCATAGTAGTTTGATAGTTTGAATACTGTCATTTGATAACAGTTGAGCAAAGATAACAATTCCTTGCAACGCTGCTGACCTGCCTTATACCTTTGCAATAAACCTAATGAGCGAAAGAGTGAATGAGCGAATTGTCGCAATCACATCTTCGCTCATTCACTCTTTCGCCTATTAATCATGAACTACCGCATCGAAAAAGACACCATGGGACAAGTGCAGGTCCCGGCCGACGTGTACTGGGGCGCACAAACCCAACGCTCCATCGAAAACTTCAAAATCGCCGAAGACATTAACCGAATGCCCCGCGAGATCATCCGGGCCTTCGCTTACCTCAAAAAAGCGGCTGCCCTCACCAACCTCGACGCGGGCGTTTTGCCAGCCGACAAGTGCGACCTTATCGGGCGGGTGTGCGACGAGATTCTGACCGGTGCGTTGGACGATCAGTTTCCGCTCGTGGTTTGGCAAACGGGGTCGGGTACGCAGTCGAACATGAACGTGAACGAGGTGGTCGCCTACCGCGCCCACGTCCTCAACGGCGGGCAACTGACCGATGAGAAAAAGTACCTCAACCCCAACGACGACGTCAACAAGTCGCAGTCGAGCAACGACACGTTTCCGACGGCGATGCACATTGCGGCCTACAAAATCCTGCTCGACGTCACAATTCCGGGCATCACCAAACTGCGCAACACGCTGGCCGCCAAGTCGAAGGCGTTTATGCACGTCGTCAAAATCGGCCGGACGCACTTCATGGACGCCACCCCGTTGACCGTCGGGCAGGAGTTTTCGGGGTATGTTTCGCAACTCGACCACGGCCTGCGGGCCATCAACAACTCATTGGCGCACCTGAGCGAATTAGCCCTCGGCGGCACGGCCGTCGGCACCGGCATCAACACGCCCCCCAATTATTCCGAAAACGTCGCCAAACACATCGCCGACCTGACCGGCTTGCCGTTTATCACGGCCGAGAACAAGTTTGAAGCGTTGGCCGCGCACGACGCCATTGTGGAAGCACACGGGGCACTGAAAACCGTTGCGGCCAGCCTGATGAAGATCGGCAATGATATCAGGATGCTGTCGAGCGGCCCCCGCGCGGGCATCGGCGAGTTGCACATCCCCGACAACGAGCCGGGCAGCAGCATCATGCCGGGCAAGGTGAACCCCACGCAGTGCGAAGCCATGACGATGGTGGCCGCGCAGGTGATGGGCAACGACGTGGCCATCAACATCGGCGGTATGAGCGGCCACTTCGAGTTGAACGTATTCAAACCCCTGATGATCTACAACTTCCTGCACTCGGCCCGGCTCATTGGCGACGTGTGCGTGTCGTTTACCGATAAGTGCGCCGAGGGCATCGAACCCATCGAAGCCAACATCAAAAAGCACGTCGATTCGTCGCTGATGCTCGTCACAGCCCTAAACACCAAAATTGGCTATTACAAAGCCGCCGAAATTGCCCAGACTGCCCACAAAAACGGCTCCACGCTCAAAGAAACCGCCCTCGCGCTCGGCTACGTAACCGAAGCCGACTTCGACGAGTGGGTAAAGCCGGGCGACATGGTGGGCACAATACAGTAGGTATCTTCTCTGAACATTTTTCTTACGCTTCTTCCCAATGAGTATTCTACTACCCTTACCCTTTACGACTCCTTACCCGGTTGATCCGCGCTTTGCGAAGTCGGTGGCGTATTTTTCGATGGAGATTGCCGTCGATCAGGCCCTCAAAACGTACTCGGGTGGTCTTGGCTTTCTGGCCGGTTCGCACATGAAAAGTGCCCGCGAACTGAATCAGAACCTGATTGGTATCGGTGTTCTGTGGAAATACGGGTACTACGATCAGGGGCGCAAGGCCGATAACAGCATGGACGTTCAGTTTCGCGAGAAACTGTACCATTTTTTGCAGGATACCGGCATCGAATTTACCATCGACGTGCTTGGGCGGGCGGTGCGGGTGCGGGCTTATTACCTCGCGCCGGACACCTTCCAGACGGTTCCCCTGTTTTTTCTGACCACCGACATTGAGGGGAATGACAACGCCAGCCGGTTGATTTCCTATCGGCTGTATGACAACGACGTGCGGGTGAAAATTGCCCAGTGTATGTTGCTCGGACTTGGTGGGGCCAAATTGGTCGATGCCCTCGGCTACGCGCCGGACGTGTATCACCTCAACGAAGCCCATGCGCTGCCAGCCGCTTTTCATCTGTATCAGAAATTAGGCAGTGCGGAGAAAGTCCGGGAGCGGATGGTGTTCACCACGCACACGCCCGAAGAAGCGGGCAACGAAAAACACGACATCAACCTGCTCAACGAATTAGGTTTCTTTGGCGGTGTGCCGCTGGAAACGGTCCGGGAGATCAGCGGGATTCGGGACAACACGTTTAATCACTCATTGGTGGCCCTGCGGCTGAGTCGGCAGGCGAACGGCGTCTCCAAACTGCACGGCGAAGTGTCCCGGCAGATGTGGGGTCACTACGAAGGCATCGCGCCGATTACGCACGTCACCAACGCCCAGAACCAGCGTTACTGGACCGACCCGGCCATCGAAGCCGCCCGGCTCTCAGGCGATGGTGCCGCCATTGCCACCCGAAAAATCGAGATGAAACGCCCGCTGTTTCAGGTCGTCGCCGATCAGGTGGGTAAACTCTTCGACCCCAACGTGCTGACATTGGTGTGGGCACGGCGGTTTGCGACCTACAAACGCCCGGACCTGCTCACCGAAGATGCGGAACGGTTCGCACGGTTGCTCACGCAGACGAAGTATCCAGTGCAGATTATTTGGGCGGGCAAGCCGTACCCGATGGACAGTGGCGCAACGGAAGTCTTCAACCGGCTGTATTACCTGAGTCACCTCTACCCGAACATGGCGGTGCTGACGGGGCATGAATTAGCCCTATCCAGGATGCTGAAAGACGGAGCTGATGGCTGGCTCAACACGCCCATCGTCACCCGCGAAGCGTCGGGCACGAGCGGCATGACGGCCGCCATGAACGGTAGCGTCAACATCTCGACCAACGACGGTTGGGTGTACGAATTCGCCAAACCGGGCGAAAACAGCTTCATCGTCCCCGTGGCCGACCCCGCGCTGCCCTATTACGCCCGCGATACCCACGACCGCAACCACCTGTTTTCGCTGCTGGAAGACGGGATTTTGCCCATGTATTACGACCGCCCTGCCGACTGGCAGGCATTAGTGCTGCAAAGCATGAATGATGTGAATGCCTATTTCGGGGCCAACCGCATGGCTGCGGAGTATTACGAGCGGGTGTATTGAGGGGTAAGCAGAATTGATGACACTCCAAGGGAGAGTACATCAACTTTTATCGCTGCTTTGCTTATCTATCGGATGACAATAAAGTCATCCGATTTTTGTTGCATAACACAGTCGAATCAACTTATGCCAGTCCCTGATTATCAAACCATAATGCTCCCCCTGCTAAAACTTGTTTCAGATAAGCGGGAGTACAAACTGAATGACGTAGTAGAGGTACTTGGATCGCAATTCAATCTCACCAAAGAAGAAAAAAGTGAATTACTGCCCAGCGGGCAAACTTTTCTATTTGGAAGTCGCGTAGGGTGGGCCAGAACGTACTTGAAGAAGGCTGGATTAGTAGATTCTCCTAAGCGGGCTACTGTTGTCATTACAGAGCGTGGGTTAAATATTCTTTCTCAAAAGCCAAAAAAAATAGATGGGGCCTTACTACGTCAGTTCCCAGAGTTTGTCGAATTCCAAACACCTAAGCGTAATGGTGGTGCTGTCGAAGGGGCGTCAGTAGTTGATGAATCAATAGCACAAACACCCGAAGAAACTCTTGAAAACGGTTACCAAAGCATTCGTAAAACATTGGCGCAGGACCTACTCAACAAGATTGTCTCGTTGTCGCCCGCATTTTTCGAGCGTTTAGTAGTCGAGTTGCTGGTTAAGATGGGTTACGGCGGGTCAATCGCAGATGCTGGGAAAGCCTTGGTAACCGGTAAAAGTGGCGACGAGGGTATCGACGGTACAATCAAGGAAGACAAGTTGGGGCTTGATGTTATCTACATTCAAGCGAAGAAGTGGACGCCGGGGAACGTCGTCGGGCGTCCAGAGTTGCAGCGGTTTGTAGGCGCACTGGCTGGTCAGGGGGCCAAAAAGGGCGTTTTTATTACTACGTCCAGCTTTTCAAAAGAAGCCAGTGATTACATGCCACGCAACGAAACCAAGATTGTTCTGGTAGACGGTGAGCAATTGGCTCAGTTCATGATTGATTACAACTTAGGCGTCACTGTCCAGCAGACCTACGAGGTAAAGCGCATGGACAACGACTATTTCGGTGAGTAAAACACGAACCCTGCTGCTACTCCTTTTCGCTATCGTAGGCTACGAAGCCAGGGCGCAATATGCCGACGAGAACCCGGCGACCGAAAACTGGTACAGTCAGCCGGACGGCATCAACTACTTGCTGAAACACTACCGGCCAATTTACAACTTCCGTCCGCACGAAACCATCGCCAGCATCGGGGCCGGGCAGGGCATTCGGGAAGTGGTTTACTCACTCATGGCCGACAGTCTCACGGTTTACGTGCAGGATACCAATCCAGTCTGGCTCGAACCCGTCCGATTAGCCAAAACTGTCCGCACCGTCTACGCCCAAGCGGGCCGCGCCGAGTGTTCCGCCACGTTTGTCCCCGTGCGCGGAACGGAAGAAGAAACGCGGTTGCCCAGCCGGTTTTTCGATAAAATCATCATTGAAAACAGTCTCCACGAGTTCAGTTACCCGAATGACGTGCTGCGAAGCGTTCGGGCGAGTTTGAAAGCGGACGGGCAATTATTTGTTTGGGAAGACATCGCTCAAAAGCCGGGGCGGAAGCACTCCGGTTGCAGGAATCTAATGTTTACAGACGAGTCGTTGGTGAAACTGCTGGACGAGAATGGGTTCCGGTTTGTTGACAAAACTGTCGTCAACCCACCCCGTGGCAGTGATGCGGTTTTTCGGTTTCGGCTGAAGTCATACGGGGAGTGATGTGAGATGGCAGTAATTCGGCCTTCATCGGGTATCGTGGGGCGTAGCCCAACCGGGGCGGATACCGGGGAAGCAGCGGTTGTGAGCGGGTGAAAACTCTTGTGCCAAAGCACCAACACATCCCAACAACCACCTCCTCATTTCTCAAAACCCGGCGGCCTGTCCGTCCTTCCGCGATTCGGTGGCCCCGTGGTAAACTTTGTTTTTGGCGTCGTACATGATAGCCTGATACCCGCCGTAGCCGCCGAGACCGTAGCCTACTTTGTGCCCCCGGCGCATCAGTTCGCGGATGGTTTCGTAGGGATAGCCCGATTCGAGTCTGATCTCTCCCGAGTCTACCATGCGTTCGCCGGTTGGTTCGGAGGAGCCGTCGTGGTCGATGCGGGGAGCGTCGCCGGCCTCCTGCGGGTTCATGCCGTAGTCGATCATGTTCATGATGATCTGGACGTGGCCCATCGGCTGGAACGCACCGCCCATCACGCCAAAACTCATAAACGGTTGCCCGTCTTTGGTTACGAAAGCGGGGATGATGGTCTGAAACGGGCGTTTATGGGGTGCGTAGGTGTTGTTTTGCCCATCGGTCAGGCTGTAGAGTTCGCCCCGGTCCTGAAGCGTGAAGCCCAGTCCGTCGGGCACCATGCCGGAACCAAACCCCCGGTAGTTGCTCTGAATCAGCGAAACCATGTTGCCTTCCTCGTCGGCCACGGTCAGGTAAATGGTGTCGCCCTGCTTCAGCGCGGGATTGCCTGCTTCCACCCGGCTGGCCGCCCGGTTGAGGTCAATGAGTTTGCGTCGTTCGGTAGCATACGGTTTGCTTACCAAGTCGGCAACGGGGATTTTGGCGAAGGCCGGGTCGGCGTAGTATTTGGCCCGGTCTTCAAAGGCTAACTTCTTGGCTTCCACAAACCGGTGAATGTGCTCCGGGCTGCCCCACGGAATCTGCGAAAAATCGTAGCCTTCCAGCAGGTTCAGCATTTGCAGGGCCGCGATACCCTGGCTGTTGGGCGGCAGTTCCCACACGTCGTAGCCCCGGTAGTTGGTCGACACCGGCTCGACCCATTCCGAGGTGTGATCGGCTAAGTCCTTGGCACTGAGGTAGCCGCCCACCCGTTTCATAAACGCGTCGATGGTCCGGGCAATATCGCCTTTGTAGAATGCGTCGCGCCCTCCCTTGGCAATTTTCTCCAACGTGTTGGCCAACCCCGGATTCTGGAACAATTCACCCCGTTTGGGCGCGGCTCCGGTGGGCGCGTAGGTCTCGTTCACGTTGGGGTACTTGCTGAACCGGGCAATCATACCGGCCCACGAAATGGCCGCTTCGTCGTGAACGGGATACCCTTCGCGGGCGTAACGGATGGCGTGCGAGAGGATGTCGGGCATGGGTTTTTTGCCGAATCGTTTGTGCAGCATGAACCAGCCGTCCACGCAGCCCGGCACCGAAACGGGCAGCGGCCCGTCGGACGGAATGTGCGTCAGGCCCCGTTTCTGAAACTCCGCCAGCGTCAGCGAATACGGCGACCGACCCGACGCATTCAGGCCATAGAGTTTTTTGGTTTTGGCGTCCCAGACAATCGCGAACAAATCGCCCCCGATGCCGTTGACGTGCGGCTCCACGACGCCTTCCATGGCGTTGGCGGCAATGGCCGCGTCGATGGCGTTGCCCCCCGACCGCAGCACGTCGATGGCGACCTGGGTCGAGAGCGGGTGGGAGGTGCAGGCCATGCCGTGGCGGGCCATTACCACAGAACGGGTAGCGAATGGTTTGCCCGAAATCCGGTCCTGCGCCATCGTCAACGGGAGCAGGATAATCAGGAAACAGAGCGTGAGTAGTGATTTTATCATGGGAATGGGGTTTGTGGGTTACGGAAACGCGTGTGCCACGGCTGATCCAACCGTGGCACAAGATAAGTAGATACGGGCTACATCTAACGCGTGGTCTGTGAGCTCAGAAAATCAACCAGAACAGGCTGAAAGTCGGTCAAACGAACAAACGATACGGAAGGGAACTCCACCGTTTTTAGTATTCGGAAATGACGATCATTTGTGATAATGAAGTCGGCGTTGGCGGCAATGGCTGTGTCAACAAACTTGTTGTCGTCGGGGTCGTTTTCTATCAGTATCCAACTGAAATACAGGGGATTTACCTGAACTACATTAGGCAGATTCACTAACGTCGACAGTACGTGCTCGGCGTAATCGGGAGCATAAAACAATCCCAATTGCTCTTCGTATTCCAGCAGGATTTCCGTAGTCACGGCTAATTCCACACCACCGCTCAGCACCGCATCGTATAGCCATCTGTACTGAGACCGACGGGGTACGGCTGCCAGCAGGCAGTTCGTATTAATGACCAGACGCATCAGCAGGTTTTCGTAGCGGTGCGTTCAGAATCTCGTCTATTGTTTTCTCCGTATAGCCGCGTTGCTCCCATATTTCATCCATGCGCTGGTCAGCTTTTTGCGCATAGTAGTTAGCGATCATGCGCTGGATTTCGACCGTCTCGTTATCCGAAACAGGGCGTTCGCTGAAGAATCGCAACAAATGCAGTTGAATGGCACTCAGCTTGGAGTGGGTCGATGGGGTTGCCATATTTGTTTGTTTTTAGGCTATGAACCGGCATACAAGGTACGCAGTTGGTTGCTGTTGCTGAGCAAATCAATTAGCGTTCTTATCCCGCCAATAACGAGCTTCTGAGTCGGCCTTGTCGCGTTCGAACTTGTGCTTCTCAACTTCTAACTGCAACTTCTCCATTTCCAATTTAGCCTTGTCCAATTGGTGCTGCATTTCGCGTTGGTCATAGTTATTAGTCTGATTTCCGGTATTCGGAGCAAATATTCCGTTGCACTGGTCAAAAAAATTAGCCATTCTCTCTGAGAAGCTGAAGATGTCCATAACAGATACCCCCAGTACCTCTGCTATCTGCTTCAGCCGCGAATCGGTGACGTCGGTCTTGCCTCGTTCAATATCACCGTAGGCTAATCTCGACAGGTTCATCATCTCAGCCATGTTCTCCTGTGAAAGCCCTTTTAATGTACGGATTGCTCTGACTTTCGCTCCAGTGTGCATACGGTTTGCAAGTTGTATGGTTTAGGCTAACTAATTGTAAACGCCTTGAAAGGTAATGAAAAAGGGAGAATCTGTACGTTTGTGGGCACTAAACCACAACAGATTTACATAAATCATGGCCTTACAATTAGTCAAAGCTGGTGACCGAATTAACCTGTCCAAAGAGCAGGCTGGTCTGAAAAAACTCAAAATTGGTCTTAGCTGGGATGTCAAAGAAGGGGTAACAGCCGACTTGGATGCGTCCGTGCTGATTTTGGATCAAAACGAAAAGATGCTCACCGAGGACAGCATCGTTTTTTACAACAAACTGGAGGCTTACGGCGGAGCCATCAAGCATTCAGGCGATGAGCGCAGCGGAGCCGCTGAAGGCGACGACGAGACGATTGCCATCGACCTTAGTCTGCTGCCTGACGAAGTACAAATCATCTCCGCTGTCATTACCATCTATGGCACAGGGGAAAATTCGTTGGTAACGTTTGGGCGTGTCAAAAATGCATCGGTACGGTTGTATAACGCTGACACCAACCAGGCCCTCTACCAGTTCGACCTGAGCGAAGATGCATCGCGTGGTACAGCCGTAGAGATGGCCCGCATTTACCGGAAAGACGGCGAGTGGCGTTTCACGACGACGGGGGATATTGTCGGCACATCACCGAACGGTTTGGAAGATATTATCAGCAAATACAAGCGGTAAGCCGTCTTCCACACCATGGTGAATCTGACAAAAGGCGATAAACTCGATCTTGTAAAACGGGACGGGTCGCAGCTAACCAATTTCTGTGTCGGGCTGAATTGGGGGGCTATCGTGAAACCGGGGCTGTTTGGCTTCGGTGGGACAAAAGAAGCGGTTGACCTCGATGCCAGTGCTGCCCTGTTTGCGGCCAACAACCAGGTTGTTGAAACTGTATATTTCGGGCAACTCATGTCAACCGACAGGGCCGTGCGACACAGTGGCGACGATCAGGTTGGTGATACCGACGGCGACGACGGATTGGACAATGAAATCATTACGGTTGACTTAAGCCGGTTGCATCCGGGGATTGAGAAGATTGTATTTATCCTCAACAGTTACCGTGGGCACGATTTTGCTGTTGTCCCCTTTGCGCACATTCGCTTGTACGAGGGCACACCCGAGCGGGTACAGTCGGTCTTTGCCAAGTTCGACATAGCCAAAGACCCCAAGTTCTCCGGCCACGTTTCTATGATTATGGCTAAACTTTACAAGCGTAACGATCAATGGAAGTTTGAATCCATTGGTGAGCCTACCCGCGACCGAACCTTGCAAGACACGGTTCGGACTGTTGTTCAGCAGTTTCTGTAAACCTCATAATGGGCACTAAGCGAAATAGCTTAGTGCCCGTTTCTATTTGTCTCCACCACTACGTATGGACTTCTTACATCAATTGTTAGGCGATGACCTACAGGCGGCTGGATTGGTTATTCTCAATCTAATCGTTATTGAAAGTCTGTTATCCGTTGATAATGCGGCAGTTCTGGCCACAATGGTTATGGATTTGCCCGAGAAGCAGCGTAACAAAGCGTTGAAGTATGGTATAATCGGGGCTTATGTCTTTCGTGGTCTATGCCTGATTTTCGCGGCTTGGCTGGTCAATATCTGGTGGCTGAAGCCGATTGGTGGTTTCTATCTGCTTTATCTTACCTACGACTACTTTAAGAGCAAATCAACACCCGAAACCGATGATGACACACTGAACAAAAATGAAAACCGAATCTACAAAGCTACATTGGGGTTACTGGGCCAATTCTGGGCAACGGTTGCGCTGGTGGAGGTTATGGATTTGGCGTTTTCCATTGATAATGTGTTCGCGGCTGTGGCTTTTACCGACAAAATCGTCCTCATCTGGATTGGGGTCTTTATCGGCATTCTGGCTATGCGTTTCGTAGCTCAGGGTTTTGTGGGGCTTATGGAGCGGTTTCCTTTTCTGGAAACAGTGGCGTTTCTGGTTATCGGCGTGTTGGGCCTAAAACTGTCAGCCTCACTTTACTGTCATTTCTATAGCCAAACGGCTGTGTGTGCATTCCTTGAAAGCGAGCAGGCCGATCTATTGATTTCGATCTTCACCGTTGGTCTGTTCCTGTTGCCAGTGTTGACATCATTGCTGTTTAACTTCCCCAGAAAACAGGTGGCTTGATTGGTTGAATCAGATTAAAGTCTCCAATTCTGGGTTCAGAACCCAGAATTGGAGACTTTAATCGGTGTGAGAAAATCACCGCGTTACTCCCGGTATCTGCTCGCCCATCGACAGCCCCAGCACTTCGCTCGTGTGCCTGCGCAACCGTTGACCCAGTTCGGGATTGTTGCCCAGCACCTGGCCATACGACGGAATCATTTCGGTTAGTTTACGTTGCCACGGGTCGGATTTTACCCGGTCCGGGAAGCACTTATCCAGCAAATCGAGCATGATCGATACGGCGGTGGAAGCTCCCGGCGACGCGCCCAGCAGGGCCGCGATGCTGCCGTCGGCCGCGCTCACGACTTCGGTGCCGAATTCGAGAACTCCACCTTCTTCATCGTCTTTCTTGATGACCTGTACCCGCTGACCGGCAATTTCAAGTTCCCAGTCGTCCATTTGGGCGTTGGGGAAATACTCGCGCAGGGCGTCCAAGCGGTCTTCGGGCGATTGCATCACCTGCTGAATCAGGTATTTGGTCAGCGATATGTTGTGCAGACCCGCCATCAGCATCGGGGCCACGTTGCTCAACTGAATCGACTTGGGCAGGTCCATGTACGAGCCGCTTTTGAGAAACTTGGTCGAGAAACCGGCGTAGGGGCCGAACAGCAATTCCTGCTTGCCGTCGATCATGCGCGTGTCGAGGTGCGGCACCGACATCGGCGGGGCACCCACCGACGCTTTGCCGTATACTTTGGCGTGGTGCCGCTCGATCACGGCGCGGTTGGTGCAGCGGAGCCACTGCCCGCTCACGGGAAAACCGCCGTAACCCCGGCTTTCGGGAATGTCTGACTTTTCGAGCAACCGCAGCGACCCGCCCCCGGCCCCGATAAAGATGAAGTTCGTTTGCACCTCGCGCGTGTGTCCATCGGCCAAGTTTTCAACCTTCAACTTCCAGCCACCCAGACTTTTCGACCCGCTCCGGCGTACCGGCCATAGGTCCCGCACGTCGTAGCCGAAGTGCATGGTGACGCCAGGCATCGTTTGCAGTTGTTTGAACATGCAGCGGGTCAGGGCACCAAAATTCACGTCGGTGCCCATGTCCATTTTTGTGGCCGCCACGGGTTGCGCCGGGTCACGGTTTTCCATTACAATAGGCATCCAGTCGGCGAGTTGCGACGGCTCTTCGGAATACTGCATCTCGTGAAACAGGTAATTTTGCTGGAGCGCGTCGTAGCGTTTATGCAGGTATTGGACGTTCTCCTGACCCCACACGAAACTCATGTGCGGAATGGACCGGATGAAGTTGGGGGCGTCGCTCAGGAAACCCCGCTCGACCAAAAACGCCCAAAACTGCTTTGATTGCTCGAACGACTCCGCAATTTTGACCGCTTTAGATGCGTCGATGGTGCCGTCTTCGCGTTCGGGCGTGTAGTTCAATTCGCAGAAGGCCGAGTGGCCCGTGCCCGCGTTGTTCCAGGCGTCGGAGCTTTCGGCGGCCGCGCTGTCGAGCCGTTCGTAAATCTCGATGGTCAGGTCGGGTTGCAGTTCTTTGAGCATCACGCCGAGGGTGGCACTCATGATGCCCGCGCCAATCAGGACGATGTCGGGGCCTTTTTCGGTTGTATTGGTATGTTTAGCCATGTTGATAAACGGGGAGAAAACGGCCCTGCCTATCTACAAAATTGGTGGGTGGGTTGTTCCGAATTTTTTGATTGGCTGTTGGGCCAACGTCGTCAACGCAGGCAGATAATTGACCGAAGCGAATCTGGCTGTAACGCGATGCTGAACCCTTTCGCTTATTTTTGAAAACGTAATCAACAATCAATCATGCGCTACCTGTTTTTCCTGCTGACAAGCCTGCCGTTCCTGACCAATGCCCAGCACACCCGTCAGGGCGAGCCGTTTGCCCATACCTTTTCCATCGTGGCCCGCGACGAGAAAACGGGCGATTTGGCCGTGGGGGTGCAGAGTCACTGGTTTTCGGTGGGCACGTCGGTGTCGTGGGGCGAAGCGGGCGTAGGCGTCGTGGCTACGCAGTCGTTCACCAATAAATCGTTCGGTATCCGGGGGTTGCAGTTGCTGAAGGCCGGTAAAACGGCACAGCAGGCCTTAGCTGAATTACTCCGCACCGACGAGGGCCGCGACGTTCGGCAGGTAGCCATTGCCGATGCGAAGGGCAACGTGGCGGTGCATACCGGCAACAAGTGTATCGACTTCGCGGGGCATCACAGGGGCACTACGTATTCCGTGCAGGCCAACATGATGCTGAATAACACTGTTCCCGATGCAATGGCGAAAGCATTTGAGAAAAATAGCACATTACCCCTGCCGGAGCGTGTTTTGTCGGCATTGAACGCGGCACAAGCAGCCGGGGGCGACATTCGCGGGCGGCAGTCGGCGGTGCTGCTGGTGGTGAAGGGCAAAGCGACCGGTGCGCCCTGGGACGATAATCACCTTGTGGACCTGCGCGTGGACGATGCCGACCAGCCCCTCACCGAACTGAATCGCCTGCTGCGCGTTCACCGCGCCTACAAGCACATGAACAAGGGCGATTTGGCCACCGAAACCAACAACATGAAAGCAGCCATGCAGGAGTACGGCGCGGCCATGAAGCTCTTCCCCAAAAACCTTGAAATGCAATACTGGACGGCCATCGCGCTGGCCAACACGAAGCAGGTGCCGAAAGCGGCCGGGATGCTGCGCAGCATCTACGCCCAGGACGCCAACTGGCGCGAACTCACCCGCCGACTGCCCAAAGTGGGCCTGCTGACCGTATCCGGCGCGGAACTGGCGCAGTTGCTCAGGTGATTGAGGGCATTTAGCAGGCGAACCCGTCAAGCCATTGGATAAACGAATCGTCTCTGTTGGCCTTCGCCGGACAGCAGTTATGCACTAATCCAGTCCGAAGAGTTTATTTATTTGCTCGTTGCATTGCCTGATTGATTCCAGCCGCCACCCAATGCCCGGTACATACTGACCATGGCGTTTAATTGCTGCACTTTGGTTTCGATCAGTTGAAACCTTGACTCCAGCGCATCCCGCTGGGTAAACAGGACTTCCGTATAATCGGCCCTGGCCGCGTTGAAAAGCGTGTTCGAGATCACAACCGACTGCGTAAGGGCTTCTACCTGCTTCGCTTTGGTATCGTAGCTTTTCTCTAAGTTACTGATATTGGATAGCTGATTGGCCACTTCGATGTACGCATTCAGGACGGTACGTTCGTATTGATAAGCCGCCTGGGTCTGCCGTGCATTGGCACTGTAATACGACGCGATGATGCCATTCCGGTTGATCCAGGGTCCGGCTAAGCCGCCCACCAACGAGAACAGGATGGATTCGGGTCTGAGTAGAACGGCCGGATTGAACGCATTGACGCCAACGGCCGCCGAAATGTTCAGCGACGGATAAAAGTTGGCTTTGGCCACTTTCACATCTAATTTGGCGGCTACCAGGTTCAGCTCGGCCTGTTTGATGTCGGGGCGGTTT
>JAYTAC010000652.1:0-1049 GCA_043737755.1 Spirosoma sp. | reverse complement strand
GTCTGAACAAAGCAGCCCTTTTCTTACTTTTGGCCGTGACGCGTCGGCGGTAGCCGATTGTCCCTCACTCACGGATACCCGAACCAATGCAACCTACTCTTCTGATTTTGGCCGCCGGTATGGGCAGCCGCTACGGTGGTGTCAAACAACTCGACCAGTTTGGACCACACGGTGAAACCATCATCGACTACTCCCTTTTCGACGCTGTCCGGGCCGGGTTCGGTAAGGTCGTATTTATCATCCGTAACGAACTGCGCAACGACTTCGAAGAGGTTTTCGGCACCAAATTAGCCGGGAAAATTGAAGTCGACTACGCCATTCAGGCCCTCGATTCCTACGTCCCCAGCGAACTGGGGGCGGTCCGGCGCATCAAACCCTGGGGAACGGGCCACGCCACGCTCTGCGCCAAAGACCACACCCAAACGCCCTTCGCCGTTATCAACGCCGACGATTTCTACGGGCTGGAAGCGTTCCAGCTCATCGCCGATTTTCTGCGCACCGACACCGCCAACGACCTGCACGCTATGGTAGGCTACGAAGTCAAAAATACCCTGTCAGAGAATGGCTCGGTGTCGCGGGGGGTGTGCGCCGTGGATGCTCACGGGCACCTGACGTCGGTGATCGAGCGGACAAAAATCTACCAACAGGCGGGTAATGGTCCCGGTACGCCACGAATTGTTTTCGAGGAAGGCGAGACTGTTACGCCGTTGGCTCCCGACACGCCCGTTTCCATGAACTTCTGGGGCTTCAAACCCGGCGTATTTCCTCTGCTGCAACACCAGTTCGAGAGTTACGCCATCGCTAACATCGACTCGCCCAAAGCTGAGTTCTACATCCCCACGGTGATGACCAACCTGATTCAGACCGACACGGGCCGTTGTAAGGTGTTTCGCAGCCAGTCGGCTTGGTTCGGCGTTACGTATCCCGACGATAAACCAACCGTTCAGGCCGCGCTCAAACAACTGCACGATACCGGTGCGTACCCGGCCAGGCTGTGGTAAACGGGCCGTGCGTGGTGTGGTGCGCTGTCGTTAGAGCCGCACCGGTAA
>JAYTAC010000651.1:0-3004 GCA_043737755.1 Spirosoma sp. | reverse complement strand
ACGCGCCCGGTGACAAAATTCTGTTCGATTACTACCTCAACTTCATCCCGTACTGGGCCAACTACATCAGTCCGCTGATGGTGTTCATCGCGACGGTGTTTCTGACCTCCCGGTTAGCCGCCCGCACCGAAATCATTGCCATTCTGAGCAGTGGCGTCAGTTTTATCCGGCTGTTGTACCCCTACGTGCTGGGAGCCACGGTACTTGCTGTGGCGACGTATTTTCTGGTCAATTACATCATCCCGAAGGCCAACAAAACCCGGATCGCTTTCGAGGTCAAGTACATCAACGACGCCTATACCTATACCGGCCGCAACGTCCACCTCACCGTTGCGCCGAATACCTATGCCTACATGGAAAGCTATAATAACCTGAGCAACACCGGTTATAAGTTCACATTAGAGCGCATCGAAGGCAACCAGCTCAAGCAAAAACTCTCCGCCGACCATATTGAGTGGGACGCCAAAAAGAAGAAATGGGCGGTGTACGACTACAAAATCCGCACCATCAACGGGGTAAAAGAAACCCTGACGCCCGGCACCCGAATCGATACGACGCTGAACATGAAGCCCGACGATTTCAGCTCGGATTTTAACCTCTACGAAACCTTCACCCGCCCCGAACTCAACAAGCACATCGACCTGCTGCGGAGTCGCGGGGCCGACGGCGTGGAGACGTATCTGCTCGAAAAATACAGCCGCGACACCCGTCCGTTTGCCATCATCATCCTGACGGTGATTGGGGTCATCATGTCGGCCCGCAAAAGCCGCCGGGGGGTGGGCTGGCAGGTGGCATTAGGGTTCACGCTGGCGTTTGCCTACCTGTTGTTTTTCATGCTGGCCAAAGGCATCGCCGAGGGCGGTAACCTGAATCCGATTGTGGCCGTCTGGCTCCCCAACGCTATTTTTGCGGGTATCGGCGTGTTGTTGTATAATACCATTCCGAAGTAGAAATTAATGCAAAAACCCGCGCTTTCCGATTATCTACAGCTTCATTTTATCGTCCTTATCTGGGGATTCACGGCCATTCTGGGCAAACTGCTGGAACCGCTCGATCCGTCGGCGGTGGTGCTGTTTCGCACGGTGCTGGCCGTTCTGGGCATGGGTGTCGTGCTGATTGTCCGGCAGCAAACCATCCGGGTTTCGCCCGCCGACCGCTGGCGGCTGCTGGCAACGGGCGGGATCATTGCGCTCCACTGGATGACGTTTTTTTTAGCCGCCCGCATCGCCAATGTGTCGGTTTGTTTGGCAGGTTTGGCTACGAGTTCGTTGTGGGCGAGTGTGCTGGAGCCGGTGCTGCTGCGTCGGCGGGTGCGGGCGGTGGAGGTGGTGCTGGGGGCGGTAGTGCTGGCCGGACTGTACATGATTTTCCGGTTCGAGTTCGATAAAGTGGTCGGGCTGGCGGTGGCGGTGTTTTCGGCAATGCTGTCGTCGCTGTTCACCATCATCAACAGCCGGTTTGCCCAGCGGCTCGACGCGTTCGTGATTTCGTTTTATGAGATGGCCGGTGCCTCAGCCGGTGCGCTGCTGATGTGGCTGACGGTCCGTTCTTTGGATGGACTGGAAGCGAATCATGTTGTGCAGTATGCACCCGAAACGGTGGGACAGTGGGGCTGGCTGCTGGTATTGTCGCTGGTTTGCACGGTCTATGCCTACACGGTGGGGGTGCGGCTGCTGCGTAAGTTTTCGCCCTACATGGCAATCTTAACCGTAAATTTGGAGCCGGTGTACGGTATTTTGCTCGCCGTGCTCTTTTTTGGCGACGCCGAACGCATGACGCCGGGCTTTTACGTCGGTACGCTCGTGATCCTGCTGGCCGTGCTGGCCTATCCGATGCTCAACCAACGGCTGAGCCGCCCGGTGCCCGCCGAAGTTGTGTAGACGAACAACTTTGGCAAGGTTCAGAACTTTGCCAAAGTTGTTCGTCGATTGCCTGCTTAACCGTTCACACGAAGCCCCCGCGCCGGGTGTTACTTTATGAAACAACCCTTCACCGGGCGGCTTGCGGAGGCAACGGCCATTTTCTTGTTTTTGCTGGCCGTTATTCCGTTGCTGTGCCTGTCGTTCTACAATCATCCGTCGGCGGCCGACGATTACTGTTTTGCCGATACGGCCGTGCGCTACGGATTCTGGTCTGCTCAGAACTACTACTACAACGGGTGGACGGGCCGCTACTTCTCCAATATGCTGGTTCACGCCAACCCGCTCGTGTGGGGTTGGTACGGTGGTTTTCAGCTCATCCCGGTCCTTGCCGTCACGGCCCTCATCTCGTCGCCGTTCACATTAGTGAGTGAATTGCTCCGCGATGAACCGATCAAAACACGTTTACTGTCGACTGGTGTCTTGTTTTTTCTAATCGTACTGGCCCTGCAAAGCGTCGTCGAAGCGTTTTTCTGGACGGCCGCCATCGCCACCTACACCGTCCCGACCGTGCTGACGATTTACCTGCTGGCCGTTATGCTGCGCTGGTATCGGCAACCGGCTGGCTGGGAAAAGCGGTTCACAGCGGTATGGGCGGGGTTTTTGGTCTTTGCCAGTACCGGTTCCGGCGAAACAAACCTGATTCTGCTGTTGCTCCTGCTATTAGCCATTGCCGGCTACCGGTTGCTATTCCAGCGGACGTTCGATCCGTTTCTGGTATTTTTAGTCGTGGTGGCATTGGCGTCGGCGTGGCTGCTGTTTCGGGCACCGGGCAACGCCGTCCGCATGGGCGGTAACCCCAACAGTGGCGATCTGGTAACGTCGATGGGGGCGTCGTTTGGGTGGCTGACGCGGTCGGTGGGGGAGTGGCTCATCAAAACGCCCATCCTGCCGCTGTCGGTGCTGTTCTGGCCGATGGCCCGGCGCATCGCCCGGCCGGGGAGCGTCAACGCCTGCCTGTTCGATCTTCCCGCCGGGCTGCTCACGGTGGTGTACGTCGGGCTGCTGGCGGCAACTATTTTTCCGTCCTACTACGGTATTGGCCTGCCGCCCTTCGCCCGAACGATGAATGTGTTGTTCGTTTT
>JAYTAC010000650.1:0-3004 GCA_043737755.1 Spirosoma sp. | reverse complement strand
TGGCCCAGGCTCCGAAGATGACCACGGCTGCCCCGGCACTATAAATGGTTGGTACTAAACGATCCCAAAAGAAATTCGTGGACTTTACGGTTGCCATAATAGCGGTTATTGGTTGATTGGGTAACTGACTTTATGTGGTGATCAGGCTTTCGCCGATTTAGCTGATTTTTTGCTGGCCTTGGGAGCTTTGCTCTTGCTGCTGCCACCAACCCGCCCACCACGGGTGGAAGCCGTGCGGCCTTCGAGGTTGTCCATTACGCAACGGAATCCGATGAACGAACGCTTCTGATCTTCGTATTCGTAGGACCGCGTTCCGGTTTCAAGATAATACGCGATGTCCTTCCACGAACCGCCCCGGACCACTTTGCGCGGCTCATCGGCGTTCTGATTGTCGGGATTCATGTCCCAGACAATCGCGTTGGAGTTGTCGGCGTAAGCATCGCGGCACCATTCAGCCACGTTGCCCGACATGTTGTACAGGTTATAATCGTTCGGGCTGTAGGCCGTTGCGGGCGCGGTGTACGGGTAACCATCGGCATCGAAGTTGCCCCGCTGCGGCTTGAAGTTGGCCAGGTAACAGCCCTTTCCATTGGCTACATACGGGTTGCCCCACGGATACTTTGCGCCCTGCTTGCCACCACGAGCGGCCCATTCCCATTCTGCCTCGGAGGGAAGCCGGAAACGGGGGGAGTTGAACTGCCCTTCTTTGGAGCGGTAATCATTATAGGTGTTGGTCCGCCACTGACTGAAATGCTGGGCACCTTTCCAGCTAACGCCCACCACCGGATAGGTATCGAACGCCGGGTGCGCGAAGTAATACTCCAGCATCGGATCGCCGTTGTGGTAGGTAAAGTCATTCTTCCAGACGGTAGTATCCGGATAAAAATTGGCAATTATTTCTTCTTCACCCAGCACCGAGACCGAATCGGCCAGGAGCGCGTTGACGTACTGCCGGTATTCGTGGTTCGAGATTTCGGCGTCGTCCATGTAGAATGAACTGATCGTTACCTGCCGGTTCATGTTGATCTGGGTAGCGGCAACGTCCTCGTCGGCCTGACCCATGATGAACGAACCCGACGGCACCAGCACCATGCCATAAGGCGTCGTCTGCTTGTAACCCTTACGTCCGGTGGCTGTAATCTCCCCGTTCGTAACGCCCACATCGCCCCCCTTGCCGCCTTTCCCGCCAAATTTCGATTTCACAAACCCGCAACCCTGCATCAGCAGAATCACCGTCGCGACCATCAGTACGCGGGTTGCGTTGACTGTAAACCAGTTATACTTCATCATTCTAAGCGATTTTGACCTTGTTGTGCGAGACCAGACTAAAAACGAAAATCTGTTTGGTTATTGTATGTAACGGGTGGTTCGACCTTAAATTCTATGACCGGTGCCGGGGACTTGGGATTTCGTCGGTTGTAAACAGCCAAACAACAATACTGCCAATATTAGCTACCCCGCCAAAATCGGGGAACTGCGCAGGCATGTCGTTGTCAATACCGGAATCGGGGCGTCCGCACAATCGGCTTCTTGCGGGCGTCGGGGGCGGGCAGTGCATAGCCCAGCAGAATCTCGTGCGACGTTGGACTTTTGGCACCGGCTCCCCCCGCCGTCAAATCGAACGAGTAGCCAAACCTGAATGCATTGCTGCGCCCGAAGTTAGCCCCCGCTGTAAACAGTAGTGCGTCACCCAGCCGGTAGCCGACTCCAAACCAATACCTGTTTTGGTACGTACTAATCATGTTGGCACTAACGGTAGAACCTCCTATCCCTGCTACTGTACTGTACTGCACCAGAACGGATGGTTGCACGTCAAAATCGTAGCCGAATCCCAGCCGGTAACCAGCCGTGAGGTTAACCGTACGGTCGAGTGGCTCGGTTGAGCGATCAGTGACGAACGAGTATTTCGCCCCGTTCAGGTGCGTTACGCTCACCCCCAGCCAGTAGTCAGTCGTGTTGTAATACACGCCCGCCGACAAATCGGGTTTTGCCTGACTGACGCTTCCCGTTGGTATGCGATCATCATCCGGTTGCCGTGCCCGGAACAGTTCGCCATAGTTGATACCCCGGTTGTACATCCCGGCTTGAACGCCCAGTGCCAGTGTCCCGCTTTTCAGCGTTAGCCGGTAGGCATAGGCCACCTGCACGGCCTGATTGATATTCGCGCCCAGCTTATCGTTAAACGCGTAGATACCGATTCCACTTTTGATTTTGGCCAGTGGCATATTAAATGACAGCAGTTGAGTGCTCTGGGCACCACCGTCGCTGGCAATGGTGGGCTGATAGCCGAGATACTGCGTCCGTTGCGTAATCTGGAGCCGCGATACCCCCTCCGAACCAGCGGCTGCCGGGTTGTAGTACAGCGGATTGTACATGTACAGGCTGAACTGAGGGTCTTGCTGCGCCGTGGCGTTCGGAGCCATCCAGACAACGGTCAGAGCACCCAGCAACAGCCGTGAAACAACTATGTAAACAGTGCGAATCATACAACCTGAGACAAGAATAGGAAAACTACCAACGACTGAATTGGGGAAACGCACCTACGACACGGACCAGTCTGACATCTCTACAGTAAACGCCCATGCAGGAAAAATATTGAGCTAAACAAACAAGGGTCGGACGCCCTGAACAGGTGTGTACCCGTGCCCCGGCATCCGACCCTCGTAGAACGGCGCACGTCTACTTATTGTTGGCCTTTTTTATGTAGAGTTCGAGGGCACCGGTCATCGAAGGCGCGTTGGGCAGCGGGGCTTCAATGTCGAGCGTCAGACCCGCTTCGGCAACGGCTTTGGCCGTAGTAGGGCCAAAAGCGGCCATCCGCGTACCATTTTGTTTGAAGTCAGGGAAGTTGCTCATCAACGAACTGACCCCCGACGGGCTGAAAAATGCGATGATGTCGTAACTCTCGATGGCTAAGTCCGAGAGGTCGGTCGGGACGGTTTCGTACATGACAGCCTCGGTGAGGTGCAGGCTGCTGGTGTCCATAAACTCCGGGATGTCGTTG
>JAYTAC010000649.1:0-3006 GCA_043737755.1 Spirosoma sp. | reverse complement strand
ATTCATCCTGGCAGTAACCCACGCACATCCCGAACGACGTGCCGCTGCGGACGGTAAGGGCATCTGGTGCGGCCGTATTTTTCAGGACGTTGGTTTCCGTACAGCGACCCAGAATCAGGGCAATTAAAGATGTTAGCAGGATTAATTTCATGGTTGTATTTGAATCAAAAATGGTAGTCGATGCCGAAACTCAGGCCGGTCGACGTTGGGCGGGTCTGCACGGCCGACTCCGGGCGGGTGCCGGGTCCCAGCGAGGGCTGGTAAACCCCCGCCAGCGACGCCGACCACTGCCGCGACGGGCGATACCGGAACCGTGCTCCCAGCGTAGCAGCCCACGAGACCGGCCGGTACACGCCATCCCTCGTGGTTATAACCAAGTTATCGCCAACGGTATTGCGCACAAAAATGTTGGACAGCAATCCCCCCAGCAGGGCCAGACTCAGCCGCTTGCGTGGGCGGAGCTGGAAACCGACCTGAACGGGCACCTGCACAAACTGGTAATCGTTGGTCAGCGACTGCCGGGTTTGTGGATTGTAGCTGTTCTGCACCGCGTAGCGGGTGTTGGCGGGCAAGTTGCTGAAGCCTGCTATCGAGCTGTTGCTCAGGGCGTTATTCGCCGACATGCGGGATGAACTCGTCCGCAGCGCATCGACATATAAGTTTGCCTGCTGCCCTGAGTAAGCCCCGCCAACCGCCTGAAAAGTCAACGCAGTCGTTTGCACCGGACTCTCAACCGTTGATCGCCCCGCCAAGTACCCCACGCCCGACTCCACCGACCAGCGCTCGGTTAGCTGAATGCCCGCTCCCGCCTGGTACGCCACCGAAAAATTGGCCCGGCTGCTGACCAGTGGCTGATTCGTGTAAGCCGTGTTCAGAGTACTGGCATCGGCAAACGAATTCGGCACGGACTGCACCGACTGCACCGTCAACGAGGGGTCGAATGCGCCCGGCATCATACTGACCGATGCCCACACCTCTTGTTTCGTTCGCGCTGGCTGAACCACTGGCCCGGCCGGTGACTCAGCAGGCCGGAACCAGACAATGCGCTGAATGGAGCCGGGTTCGCGCAACTGGAGTGCCGACGTACGAATCGGCTCGAAAAACAGCGTCTGACCGGCCGATGTGGGCAGTGTTGAGGTAGGCAATGCGTCGGTTTCCAGGGCGAGCAGATTTGTGGGCAGCGGGAGTAGAGCGACTGTATCATCATCCAGCAACGACATCCGCTTCATTGTCCGTGTAGTAACACGGACCGACGCTATGGTTGGGTGCGTTGACTGAATGCGCTGCTTGTCAGCGGGTTGGGATTGCCGCGCATCAACGGTCCCGGCAAGTGCATCGGTCGGAACCAGAACCGGTTGGGCTGTCAGTTCAGGGGTTAACTGTTTTTTTCGTTGGACAGGAGTTGCCTGACCATCCCGTAATCGTGCCGATGACTCCTGATTTACGGCAACGCTCTCCCCTGCTTGCTCCCCCGGTACTGACGGACGAGCGGGTGCTTGGTTGGGTGAAGACAGGCGGTCCGTTGGCATCGGTGTCTGACCCGTGACGGCACGATTTGCCTGGCCCGGCGTTTGCTGAACAGCAACCTGATTTCCGGACGGAACTGGCACCACCAACCACCGGCCAACCAGCAGCAGAGCTACCGCTGCCGCCACGCCTATACTCCAGATGAGCGGACGCGACGATGCCAAACCCGCGCCCCACAGGGGCAGAATCTTGGGGCCGTTATCTTCGTTTAATCGGTGCTCAACGGCGTCCCACACGCGGGGTGGGGGCACTTCGGCGGCTTCCTCAAAAGCCTTGCGCCAGAAATCGTCCGGGATGTTTTGTTCAAAATCACTCATTTATTACTGGCGGTAAGCCGTATCGTTGTTCCCGTTGTAGTTTCTGTTGTAATAATCCCCGCGCCCTGGCATACTGCGATTTTGACGTTCCCTCCGCAATGCCGAGCAGTTCGGCGATCTCCGGGTGGTTGTAGCCCTCAATGGCGTAGAGGTTGAACACTGCCCGGCATCCTGGCGGCAGTTCCTGAATCAGTTGAAGCAGGTACTGGTAGTTCAGCGCGGGCAGGCTCGTGTCGGCCTGGGGCAGAATGGCGGCTAAGTCCTGCACGTCGGCCGAGTGCTCCCAGGGTTTTTCCTTCCGAATGTGATTTAGTGCCGTATTAATCACGATGCGCTTGATCCAGGCCTCCAGCGGGCACTCGAACCGAAACGTGCCGACGTGCCGGTAAACCTTCACGAACGCATCCTGCAACACGTCTTCGGCTTCGTCGGGGTCTTTCACGTAGCGTTTGCAAACGACAAAGAGTTTCCCGGCAAACCGCTCGTAGAGCTGTCGCTGCACAATCCGGTCCTGCCGACGGCACCCTTCGACTAATGCGTATTCATCCTGCATACCAACGTTGACGACCTGAAGACCCGGCCCGGCCCGTGAGGGTTGGAACCGGGCAGAAAAAAATTGCGCGCCCTTTCCGAACGAACCTGTCCCGACGCCCGCCGAAAAGGTACGGAAAAGCCGGTAACCCACACACATTGGTTTAGTGGGTGGCGGACAACCGCTAAAAATTGATGCGTTGCAGTCGATTCATGTATATTTGGTAAACTCCTCTGCTTATGAACCGTCGCGACGCATTACGCTGCTCGGTCAGCGCGGGCTTGACAGCGTTGGCCTACCCGGCCCTATCTGGTTTGCCGACGCTGAACGCCCGCTTTAAAATCGGTGCCTGCGACTGGTCCATCGGCCCGGCGGGGGACATGGGTGCGTTTGCCGTCGCGAAACAAATCGGGTTAGACGGGATGCAGGTAAGTCTGAACACCGCTGCCGACCACAACCATCTGCGCCGACCCGGAATACAGCAAGCCTACAAAGACGCGGCCAAAAAAGCAGGCGTTGGGTTCAGTGGTTTAGCCATTGGCCTGTTGAATGAAATTCCGTATAAATCCGACCCGCGCACCGAGCAGTGGGTGCAGGACAGCATCGACGTAGCTAACGCGCTGGGGGTGA
>JAYTAC010000648.1:0-1056 GCA_043737755.1 Spirosoma sp. | reverse complement strand
CGGTGAGCAGGCTGACCATATTGAGCCGTTCGTCGATCAGAGCTTTTTCTTTGAGCGGCAGATTGAGCCACTTCCGCAGCAGGCGGGCACCCATCGGCGTCACGGTCTGGTCGAGAATCTGAATCAGCGGCACGCCCCCCTCCTGCTGGGCGGCCGTCAATTCGAGGTTGCGGATGGTGAAGCGGTCGAGCCAGACGTAGCGGTCTTCTTCAAGCCGGGTGACGCGGGTAATGTGCTGAAGGTCTTTGTGTTCGGTTTCGTTGAGGTAGTGTAGAATGACCCCGGCGGCAATGATTCCGTCGGGCAGACCTTCGATGCCGAAGCCCTTCAGCGAAGTCGTCTGAAAATGTTGTTTCAGAAAGTTGTAGCCGAAATCATACGTAAAGGCCCAGTCCTCGAGCGTGTAGGTGTGGAACTTATCGCCGAACAACAGGCCAAATTCGGACCGGTTGCGTTTGCAGTAGAGCACTTCCGACGGGTTAAAACTTTGTAGCAGTTTATCGACGTAGGCCCCGTTACCCTGCGACGCCAGAAACTCACCCGTCGAAATATCTAAGAACGACACGCCAAACGTGTCCTCTGTCTTACCAAAATGAATGGCTGCGAGGTAATTGTTACGCCGGGTATCGAGGACGTTATCATTGAACGAAACGCCCGGCGTAACTAACTCCGTGACGCCCCGCCGGACAATACCTTTGGCCAAAGCGGGGTCTTCGAGTTGGTCGCAGATGGCGACGCGTTCGCCCGCCCGAACGAGTTTAGGCAAATGGGTGTCGAGGGAGTGATGGGGAAAACCGGCGAGTTCTTCATTCGACCCGCCGTTGTTGCGTTTGGTGAGCGTGATACCCAGAATTTTGCTGGCCCGCACGGCATCTTCGCCGAACGTTTCGTAGAAATCACCGACGCGGAAAAGCAGCAACGCGCCGGGGTATTTGGCCTTTATTTGGTTGTATTGACGGTTGAGGGGCGTTTCGTGCTTTTTTGGTTGGGGCTTCGCTGCGGTGGCTGTCTTCACTGGTTGTCGCGGGGTTGTGCTAAACAAAAATAGTTGTTTTT
>JAYTAC010000647.1:0-3021 GCA_043737755.1 Spirosoma sp. | reverse complement strand
AAGTGCGGGCGTCGTGGGCGCAGGTCGGCAACGACACCCGGCCCTACCAAACAGCAAAATATTACGACCGGATATTCAGCAACACGTTCACGAATCCTTCGATACTGTTCAACCCTGATCTGAAACCCGAAATCACGGCGAGTTATGAGGTTGGTCTGGACCTGCGGCTGTTCAGAAATCGACTGGGATTGGACGTGGCCTATTATAATAACAACAGCCGCAACCAGATTTTGGCCATCCCGCTCGATCCGGTGTCGGGCTACTCGAACGCGCTCATCAACGCGGGTCTCATCAACAGCAAAGGCGTGGAGGTGAAACTGACCGGTCGCCCCGTTGTGCGGCCCAATTTTACGTGGAACACGACGGTCATCTGGTCGCGCAACCGCAGCTACGTCCGCGAGTTGGCGTCAGGCATTACCAACCAGACCATCTACGCCCACAACACTAACGTGACCATCGAAGCCCGCGTGGGCGGACGCATGGGCGATATGTACGGGCGGGGTTTTCAACGCGCTCCCGACGGTCAGATCATCTACTCATCGGTGGGAGTACCCGCGCCACTCGACCCAACGACCAAACTGTGGGGTAATGCCTTCGCCGACTGGAAAGGCTCATTGCTGAATGAGTTCACGGTTCGCGGGCTGCGCATCAGTTTGCTGCTCGACGGGCAGAAGGGCGGCAGTATGTATTCGCAGACGAGCCATAAAAACAACACGCTCGGTAAAACGCGGGTCACGCTGCCCGGCCGCGAGGGGGGCATCATCGGCGAGGGCGTCGTGTTGCAGGCCGACGGCACCTACCGGCCCAATACGGTGAAAGTGCCCGCCAGTTCGTACTACGACAATTACTACCAGATCAGCAACGCCGAGACGAACATTTTCGACGCGTCGTTTCTGAAAATCCGCGAGGCCCGCGTTGAGTTCAACTTACCCGCGTCACTGCTGAGTCGTGTCGGTGTTCGGCAAACGAGTTTGGCCCTGTTCGGACGCGATCTGTTCAACTTTACGAAATTTCCCGGCTTCGACCCTGAAGGCGGTAACCTGAACAACGGCACCCTCACACCCGGCGTCGAATTGGCGCAGTTTCCGTCGGTCCGTAGCATGGGCGCTAACCTGACTTTGAAATTTTAACTATGAAAAAATACAGTTTACTTCTGCTATTAATAGCCTTGTTCACGGCTTGTACCAACAATTTCGAGGAGATCAACGCCGACCCGAACCGCCCGAAGGAGATTACACCGGGCGTGATGCTGGGGCAGTTGCAGTACCGCATCGTGAACAGTTCGATGACGGCGTCCCGTGGGTTTACGCATGAGCTGATGCAGGTCGATGCACCACGCGGCAGTGCCAGCGGGGTGGGATTACACCGCTACGTGGTCAACCCCGGTGCGGGCGTGTGGAGCAACTTCTATGGCTACCTCACCGACATTCAGGATATCTATAACGTTGCTGATCGGCTCAACGAGAACAATTACAAAGCCATTGCATTGGTCTACAAAAGCTGGGCTTACTCGATTCTGACCGATCTCTACGGCGATGTGCCCTACTCGCAGGCTACCAAAGCAACCGAGGGCATCGTGAAACCCGGTTTCGATAAGCAAAAGGATATTTACGTCCAGTTGCTGAAAGACCTTGAAACGGCCAACGGGCTTTTTGATGAAACGAAAGCACTTACCTACGCGGGCGATTTAGTGTACAACGCCAATGCGCTGACCGGCGGCAGAAACCCTGGTATTCTGCGCTGGAAAAAGTTCGCTAATTCGCTGCGGCTGCGGCTGCTGCTCCGGGTGCTGAAGCGCGACGGTGAGGTGAACGCCAAAGAACAGATCACGGCGATTTTGGCTGACCCGGCTAAGTTTCCGGTGATGACCGCCAACGCCGACGACGCTATTTTTCGCTATCCCGGCACGTTTCCGTTCTTCAACCCGTATTACAACGCCCGCACCCTCGACTGGCGCGAGGGCACCTACTTCACCGAGTTTTTCCTGAACAAACTAAACGCCGACAACGACCCCCGCCGGGCAATCTGGGCAACGACCGTGCCGGTGAATGGTCAGCAGGTCTATCAGGGTATTCAGAGCGGCTACCCGACCACATTGGAATATGCCGTGGGCCGAAATTCCAGCTACACCGACGCGCTTAAAACGCTGCCGCAATTGGGCGTGATGATGCCGTTTGCCGAGGTAGAATTTATCAAAGCTGAACTGGCTCTGAACGGTTACGCTACCGGCAAAACGACCAAAGCGCACTACGATGCGGGTATCGCGGCTTCGATGGTGCAGTGGGGCACTACACTACCCGCCACGTTTCTGGCTCAGCCGACGGTGGCCTACAACACGACGGCTACGCCCGAGAAACAGTTGGAGCAGATCATGGGTCAGAAGTACTACGCGTATTTCTTTGTCGATTACCAGTCGTGGTTCGAGAAACGGCGGACGGGCTATCCCGTGCTGCCGCGTGGGGTGGGCATTCCGGTGGAGAACAAATTTCCAAACCGGGTGCCGTATCCAACCTACTTGCAATCGCTCAACCCCGAAGCCCTGTCTGCCGCTACAGCGTCGATGGGTGGCGACAAAAGTGATGTAAAAGTGTGGTGGGAGAAGTAGAGACCGGACCGGCGACTCTTCGCGTCTCTGTACGAAAAACAAACAAAATGAAAAGCTATTCTTTGTTTCTCCTGTTACTTATCTCCGCGCCGGGATGGGCGCAGAAGGGCGTTGACCTCAAAAAAATCGACGCGGCTCTGGAGTCGCGCCGGGTGATGCTGCCCAATGGCTGGAGCCTGACGCCCGCCGGTCGCTCGCTGGAGGTGGGCGATCTGCCGTTGAATATCGCCGTGTCGGTTTCGCAGAAACTGATGGCCGTTACCAATAACGGGCAGGGCACCCAGACCATTCAGTTGATTGACGCGAAGGCGGAGAAAGTGCTGCACAGCATTGAGATCCCGAAGTCGTTCTACGGTCTGAAGTTCAGCCGCGATGAGCGATTTCTGTACGCGTCGGGTGGTAATGACAACCGGATT
>JAYTAC010000646.1:0-7407 GCA_043737755.1 Spirosoma sp. | reverse complement strand
CAGCGGACCGTGGTCACGGTAAAGTAGTCTTTTAGTGTGTACGTGCATGGGCGTATCGCTACCGCTGAAAACGAACTGATCGCGCACCCGGAACCATAAATAGAATACGCCACAACCCTCCTTTTATCAACTTTTCCATGACAAAATTTGTCTTTACCGTAGCGGGTCTACTCAGTATCAGCGCGTCATTTTTGGGGTGCAAAACCGACGAAGATGCCGTCAAACAGGCAGAAAACGACGTTTTTGCCATTCATGACGAGGTGATGCCGAGGGTTAGCGACGTACTGAAACTACGCAAGCAACTCAACCAGCGCATCTCGTCGTTGGACAGCACACAGGCGAGTGGTTCGGCGGCCGGTACGCTCCGAACGGACGAAGAAAAAGAACAGGCGCGGCTCTTGAGCCGCAACCTGACCAACGCCGACAGCCTGATGATGGACTGGATGAGCCGCTACAACGGCGACACGCTTGCCAAACTTCCCCCGGCGGATGCCCTGCGGTATTTGTCGGAGCAAAAAGACAAAATCACCGATGTTAAAACCAAACTCAACACCAGTATCGACCAGGCCCGCCAGTTTTTGGGTCGGCAGTAGCCACTACGCTTTCTTAGTCGGGATGCTGCTCACGACCGGATGCCAGTCGGGCGACGACAAACTGCCCATTCTGGGGCAGCGGGAGGCCGTGACAACCGTAGTCGATGGCAAACCCGTCACCGACTCGGCCTACCAGACAATCCCGAACTTTGCCTTTGTCAGTCAGTACGGTGACACGGTTACCGCCAAAACGCTCGACAATAAAATCTACGTTGCCGACTTTTTCTTCACGAGTTGCCCGACTATTTGTCCTAAAATGAAGGTGCAGTTGAAACGGGTGTACGACAAATTCAACGGTAACCCCAACGTGATGATGCTCTCACACAGCATCGACCCAACTCATGACTCGGTGCCGGTATTGAAGGAATTTGCAGACAATCTGGGCATTACGGGACGGCAGTGGCTGTTTGTGACCGGCGACCGCGAGAAAATATATGACATCGCGCAGGGTAGCTACATGGTCACGGCGCAGGCCGACTCCACCGCGCCGGGGGGCGTGGTGCACAGCGGAGCGTTCATTTTGGTCGACAAAGCCAAACACATCCGGGGCATATACGACGGCACTACCGAAGCGGGCGTCGACAAGCTCATGGGCGATATCGACCGGCTGCTGGCCGAGTCTAATTCATGATGCGGCTCATTGTTGGCGTGTCGGCCTTTTTCATGTTGTTGCTGAGCGCGTTATCCTGTCAGAGCGACGAAGAAATCAAGCGGCAGCGGTACATTACGGAAGGAATTCTGATCTACAAGAATAACTGTTCCAACTGCCACCAAACCAACGGAAAGGGTTTGGCGGCTTTGTACCCACCCATTGCCGGGTCCGATTATTTAGCCGATAAGAACAGTGTGATTTGCCTGATTCGATACGGCCAGCGGGGGCCGATTGTGGTCAATGGCAAACCCTACAACCGGCCTATGCCCGCCCAGCCGCAACTGAGTGATCTCGAAATCGCGGAGTTGACGACGTATATCTATAATGAGTGGGGCCGCGAAACGAGAGTGACCGACGTAAAAGCAATCACGCCCGTGCTGGATGAGTGTAGAAAGTGAGTGTTTATGCGTGTCGGTATTTATGTTGCAGAGCCAAAACACGCACACACCCAAACACTAAATCCCCGGCCCGCCTTCGGCATTAAAGATGCCGGACGGCTTTCGGATCGAGTAGTTTGTGAAATTCTGGTTGGCATCCAAACCAGTGCCGTACAGCTTTTCGCCGGTCAACTGACTAAGCAGTACCACCCGCTTGTTGGTAAACACCTTTTTGGTGACCGGATTCCAGTTGAGTTCGGGCGAGAGCACTTTCTGTTGCTTCACCTTATCAATGACTACAACATTGCCCATGAGCGTGTAGAGATCTTTGGCTTTGTTGTAACGGCCGGAGTCTGACCGCAGCGTTGTCACCTCCTCCCCCGCCGGGCCGTAGAAAATAATGGAAACGGGTTTGGGGTACTTCCGGTTGTCGTTGGCGTAGCGGAACTGCTTTGGCGTGGTCAGCTTCACTTTCAGCAAAGCCATCTCACTGTACAGCAGTTTCACATCGTTGATCTCCTCAATCGGACCCGTGTAGGCGGCTGGTTTACTCGCCTGCTTCGGCTCCTCGCAGGAAAGTAGAAAGAATGATAAATGATAAATCGGTCCCGCCCCGGCGTACCGGCCGAAGCGGATGAATGATGAACGACCAATAAATCGCAACAACTGCGCTCTCTGCACAGCGAAGCCTTTTGTTAGTTGGTTAGGCCATCGTTCATCGTTCATCATTACTTCTTAGTCCACCACAAACTTCTGAAACCATCGGTCGTTGAGCGAGAAACCCAAGGCCATTCTGACGTATTGTTCTTTGATCTGAGCACCCGTCAGGACGCCCCGCTGCCCGCCCACCACCGACAGCGTAACGTGGTTAACCAAGTAAGCACCCAGCGGTAGCGACAGACCAACGCTGCCGTTCACGTCGTTGATCTGCGTTCCTTCAACCCGGTACGGCAGGCGATTATACTGAAAACCAACGCGGTACGTAATCAGATCGCGGTAGCGGGTCGAACTGGCTTTGGGCGTAAACTCCATGCCCGTCGCCACGCTCATCCCGTTGGTTAGGTTACCCGGCTGGTCGCTGACGGTGCGGTATTGACCCCACTGCTGAAACCCCACGTCGACACCCACCAAAAATGTGTTGTTCCGCTCTAAGCTGATGCCGAAATGAGTGCGCTGGGGCAGCGTGGCCCGACCACTGACTTCGCTTTGCAAGGTGTCGAGAGCCGAGATGGCAACACCACCGAGCGATACCTGCTGGTAAATATCCGTCTGGCGGGCGTTCACGCGGGTTCGTGGGTCGTAGGTGGCACCGAGGTTAAGCGTCCATTTCTCGCTCAGCTTTGGTCGCCAGGCGGCACCTAATTTCCAGATAATATCGCTGTAATTGGCCCGGTTCAGGCGGGTCACCCGCGTATCCTGAACGCCTTGGGTGGTGTTGTCATTGATGAGCACCCGCGAGTTAGACCCGTTGGTGATGTTACCGAACACGAACGCGGCCTCGGCACCGACGTATATATTTTTGGTGATGCGCACCCCATTGGCAAATGACGCTTTGTTCAGCCCGCCCCGCCCGGTGTAGTTGTACTCGGCTTCGTAGATCGTGCCGGGAACGGGCCGGTATTGGCGGGTGCTGTAGTCAACGTAGGTGTAGGGCCGCAAGCTGACCGACATATTCCAGCGCGAGTTGGCCGGAAAAGCTAATGCTAGATAGCCGAGGTTACCACCAAAGTCGCGCTGGTTTTGCACCCCGCCGTTCAAGTTCTGCGACAGGGATTTGGACTGGCCCATCAGCCCCACCTCGAAGACCGTGAACCGGGTTCGGCGGGCCAACAGGGCGGGATTCTGCATGTTGAGGTAAAACGGACTGGCGTTACTGATGCCCACGCCCCCCATGCCCATGTTGGTCACGTTTCCTTCGTTGTAAATCTCGCCGATGCCCAGTGCCGAGTAGGGCGAGTTACCTAATCCCTGCGCCAGCACCACCGGCGACGACGCGGCAACGACCAGCAAACTATGCGTTAACGTCCGGCGTATTCGCTTGTAAATTCTCAACATTATGACGTAAAATTCGATTCAACCCAATCAGCACTAATTCAGGCACTGCAAATATCGGCCCTTTCAAACGACTTTCAAAGGAAGGAGCATCCCCTCCACACAGCAGCACGACGGTTCCCGACCGCTCCCGGCGATACGTTTCTATGATTCCGTTCATCTCAAATACCAGTCCGTTGACCACCCCGCTCTGCATGGCCTGCCGGGTGTTTCCCGCTGTCAAATGGGGCCACAGAGCCGTATCGTCTGCGTCGAACGACACGAATGGCAAGCGGACCGTTTGCTCGTGCATGGCCCGGAAACGCATCCGCAGCCCCGGCGAGATAAGCCCCCCCCGAAACACGCCCTCACCGTCGATAAAATCGGCCGTGAGGCAGGTGCCGAGGTCGAGCACGAGACAGTTCTGCCCCGGAAACAAAGCCGTTGCCCCCACCGCAGCCGCTACCCGGTCGGCCCCAAGCGTATGGGGCGTGTCGTAGGCGTTACTCATCGGCACCGGCGTCCGGCTGTCCAGCACCCACACGACCCGGCCCGGTCCCGCCAGTCGCTCCCTGATTTCGTCGGCCGGTCGGCTCGTCGACGATACGATTACGAACGCGGATGCCGATGGACCGAGGTCGGCCAACAGTGTCTCGATGGCGTCGTAGCGCCGGGTGTCGATCAGAATCGGACCGTCGAACCAGCCTGCTTTCAGGCTCGTATTACCCCAGTCAATGGCTAAATTAGTCGTAGTAGTAGCGGGTGGTACGGGTATCATGGCAGTGGTAAAGGTGTAACGATAAACGACGGGTGGGCTGGTACGGGCAGTAGTTTGTTTTAAGGAAATTTAAGGGAATCTGCCCGTCAATCTGTGATACGGAAACATTTCTGACCGCAAAACGTTATGTTGACAAAACCGGGTAATCACAGTACATTTGTTGCCATCACCCGGTCAGCAAACGGCGTTTTCCCTGAAGCGTCGGTTCATTGTTACGACAGACTGCCGCGTTGGCACCCGACCGCATTGGCGGACCATCGCATTAGCGGATCATCATTATCCCAAACGTCTTGATAACTACCGCGTCTGGCCCCACCAGACGGTCGTGTTTGGACCAAGCATACTTCCAGTAAATCCGTTTTCATTGCATAATCAAGTATCCCTGTTAGAATCAGATCGGTCCGGCGATTGATGCCTTATCCCGTGGTTCACCCGCTTGACCGAAGCACTGCCCAAACACGCCGGGCAGTATCCGCTTCTCTGATGCCAAACACAATCATTTCCGCCACACGAATGGCTTCTCCGAGGTTTACTGCTAACCTGATCTTATGTATAATATTGAAGAATTGAATGCAAAGCTCCTCTCCGAGCTTCGTCCCATTGCCGATGAATTTGGTATCCGCGACAACGCCAAATACCAGAAAAAAGAATTGGTTTACGAAATACTGAAAAAACAGTCGGTGATGCCCGGCCCCGAACCTGTTGAGGGTGCGGCCCCTCCCGTAGTTGCCGAAGAAGCACCCCGGCGTGGCCGACGCCCCAAAGCAGCCCCCGTCGCGGTCGAAACGGCCCCGGAGTCGGCACCGCCTGCGCCAGCCGATGACAATGACGACGTAAGCCCCGTTGCCCCGGTAACCGACGGCCCCGGCAGCAGCCGGACCCGTCAGCGCGTTCGGCGCGACGCCGGTGCGTCGGACATTCCGGCACCCACCGAAGCGTCGGCCCGGCTCGAAGACGGCATGACAACGCCCGACGAAGGTGCAGCCGTTGAAACCCCGCCCGGCACATTCCCAACCGACACTCAACCCCTGCCACCGGTCGATGCGCAGCCCTCAACCGGCACCACCGAACTCACTCCACCCGCCCGAAACGAACGCAGCACCAACCAGCGGCCCGAGGTTAACCGTCAGCAACGCCCGCTCCGGTCCGATGGAATCCAGCCTGCCGGACGCGACAGCACCGTCAACGGCAGGCAGCGACCGGATGGTAGCCGGGATGGTGCCCTGCCCCGCCGGGACCGGATGGACCAGCCCCGTGAAGGCAGAGAATCAACCAACCGACCCAGTCCGGCCGGACAACGGCCCCGTACGCAGCGGGTGGTGTCCGACGAAGCAGGCCTGAACTATGGCGGTCGCCCCGACGAGGAGTTCCTGACGCCAACGGTCATCTCGGACGATAACGCGGGCAACATGCAGTCGGTGGAAGGTGCCGCAGCCGTCGCCCCGGCTGAACCGGACGCGCAGCAGCCCGCCGAAACACCGGGCGAACCACAGCAGGCCGGGCAACCGCAGTCAGAATCGGAGTCGGGTCAGCCCGCGCAGCCGCAGGCTAACCAACCGACTCGGGAAGCGCAGGAATACCAAAACAAAATTCGCAAACAGTATAATCAGCACATCCGCGAGTTCGACGGAATCATCGACAACGAGGGGGTGCTGGAGATTATGCAGGACGGCGGCTACGGCTTCCTCCGCTCGGCCGATTACAACTACTTGGCCTCGCCCGATGATATCTACGTGTCGCCTTCGCAGATCAAGCTGTTTGGTTTGAAAACCGGCGATACGGTGCGCGGAGCCATCCGCCCGCCCAAGGAAGGCGAGAAGTATTTCGCCTTGTTGCGGGTATCGACCGTGAACGGCAAAACGACCGAGGAAATCCGCGACCGGATTCCGTTCGAGTACCTGACGCCCCTGTTTCCCGAAGAGCAGCTTCACCTCAGCAACCGCCCCGAAAACTACTCGTCGCGGGTGCTGGACCTGTTCGCGCCCATCGGCAAAGGGCAGCGCGGCATGATTGTGGCCCAGCCCAAAACGGGTAAAACGGTGCTGCTCAAAGAAATCGCCAACGCCATCACGCGGAATCACCCGGAGGTGTACCTGATCGTGCTGCTGATTGACGAGCGTCCCGAAGAGGTGACCGATATGGCCCGCAGCGTCAACGCCGAAGTTATTTCGTCGACCTTCGATGAGCAGGCCGACCGGCACGTGAAAGTGTCGAGTATGGTGCTCGAAAAAGCCAAGCGGATGGTCGAGTGCGGCCACGACGTGGTGATTCTGCTGGACTCTATTACGCGATTGGCGCGGGCCTACAACACCGTGGTGCCGTCGTCGGGCAAGATTCTGTCGGGCGGTGTGGATGCCAACGCGCTCCACCGGCCGAAGCGGTTCTTTGGCGCGGCCCGGAACGTGGAGAATGGCGGTTCGCTCACGATCATTGCCACGGCCCTGATCGACACGGGGTCGAAAATGGACGAGGTGATCTTCGAGGAATTCAAAGGCACCGGCAACATGGAACTTCAACTCGACCGTAAATTGGCCAACAAACGCGTTTACCCCGCCGTCGACGTGATGGCTTCGGGAACGCGACGTGAAGATTTGCTATTGGACAAAGAAACCCTGCAACGGGTCTGGATTCTGCGCAAGCACATGTCCGACATGAACCCGATGGAAAGCATGGATTTTCTGCTCGACCGCATGAAAGGCACCCGCAACAACGAAGAGTTCCTGATCTCGATGAACCGGTAACATTTTTTTTATTTTACTGGCCGGGGAACATACACTGTATGTTCCCCGGCCTTATTTTTGCCTTACAAAACAAATATCCATCATCTCTTCGAGTATGTTTTTCGCCTGGAGGGGTATGTGACTCACCGTATCACCATTGACGTATGAATGATTTGTTAATTTACTTAGTTGACGACGACGATGACGACCGGCTGCTGTTGCGGGAAGCTTTTCGCCACCATCCCGCACCGTGCAT
>JAYTAC010000645.1:0-1059 GCA_043737755.1 Spirosoma sp. | reverse complement strand
AGCAAATTCCTCCACGTTGAATTGTTTCAATTTAGTCGGAGAACGGTGATTTAGAATTCTAACGTAATCACCAAACTGGTCATCTAATGCTGTAAACTACTACTCTTCCAATTTAATTCTTACATGGATTCAGCTTGTTAGCAGAGTTAACCTGCTCATACCATCGTTTGAGTTTGGTCTCAGCCGTAGCTACTGTAAAACTCCAATGTACTTGCACCGACCGTTCATTGCGTTCAGCCGTCCACAAGCTGATCTGACGTGACAATTCATCTAAACTACCAATCCGTCGATTGAGACATTGCCGGGCTAACGCCGAAAACTCAATTTCGGCTACGTTTAACCATGAGCCGTGCTTAGGTGTAAAGTGAAACATCAATTTACGACTCAATAACCGGGCCTCGACAATTGGCAAATGCTCATAGAAGGAACCGTACTTGTGAGTGTTCAGATTATCCTGCACCAAATCAATATGCGATACATCAGCGTAATAGGTCGACACTATTTCCTGCAAAAATTCAGCGTAATCAGCTTTTGTTCGCCGTTTTCGCACCTGTGTGTAACGAACGCCTTTATCCAGATCGTAGGCTAATAAGACCACTGCCGTACCTTCTCTGATATACTCGTTATCCTCTTTGGCTACTTTACCGGGCTTGCCGGGCAAGGCGGTTACCACATCGTTGAGCAACTGGCAGGGGCGTTCGTCAAAACAGAGCCGCGCCCGATTGACCTGAGCCGGTTGATCGTACAGGCACAGGACATCCTCCATTTTAGCCAGATACTCCCCGTCTATCTGGCCAATGCACCATTGTTTTTTGAGCCAGGGCTTGAGCTTACTTTTTTTAAAGCTAGCCGCACCGACTCGTCATCGATGTAGATGTCGAGTTTGACTAACCGCTCATTGATCAGGGCCACTGTCCAGCGGGTACGGCCATCCGGGGCCGCACTACAGGCTAATTGGGTGATCTGCGCTTCGACTTGTGGGGTCACCTTGCGAGGCTGGCCGGGCCGGGCTTTCTCGCTGATAGCCCGCTCGAGGCCATCTTCACGGTAGCGTTTTCG
>JAYTAC010000644.1:0-7410 GCA_043737755.1 Spirosoma sp. | reverse complement strand
CTTCATACCGATTATAGAACCGCCGTTTGAATTCGTCCAGATCGGGACAGACGTTGGGCTGGTTGAGCACCATCAGTTTCTCCAGATCGCGCTGAAGATGCTGCATGGCCCGTTCGCCAAGTTGCATCGCCGGGTTATCGAAAAACGTATCGACCTGCACAATGTCGGCGGCTGGCGGGCTGATGGCGCGGTCCAGGAACCACTGCCGGGTTTGGGCGTAAGCGAGTAGTCGGTCGGGGTGGTGCAAGTGCGTTTCCAACCGGCGCAGCTCATCGGCGACGTGGCTCGTGTTGGTCAGCGATGCGATGCGCTCCGTCAGTCGGTTCAGGTAGTGCCCTCCCGTAACGGTCGGCTCGATCTCGAACAGCAGCAATTGCCCCTCGATGAGTTGCTCAATGAATTCGTCCGCTTCGTCCGGCTCCGCCCGTAAGTCCGTGAGCAAAGCCGCCAATTCGCCGATGGTAGCCCCGGTACGGGCCGCGTTGAGCACTACGGTCAGGTACTGATCGGCCTCAACGACACTGATAAAGTAGTTCCGCTTTTCGTTTTCGCGCTGCTGCTCCACGTAGCGCAGCGACGACCCAACGGGATAGAGCGACGAATTGGGGAAGAGTTTGAGTTGCGCCCGAACGTCCGGCTGACCCGTGAGCCACTGACAAACGGCCATCAGACAATCCATATCGACGCGGGTGTGGGTGCGGAGCGTGGCGACTGTGCCGCCCCGAAGCCGGGTGTGTTCGCCGAAGGTGCCCATTGTGCAGCCCGCAAAGAGACCGTAGGGCGTGGCCCGGCTGCACATCCGAATCAGGTATTTGTGAAGCGTGACGAGCAGTTTGTCCCGGTCGGGCAGGGTCTCACCATCTAACCACCGCCGGAAACGTTCGTAGAGCGTGGGCGACGCGGCAAAAATGGCTTCCTGCGCTACGGGGTCCCGGTAATGCTGCCGCAGCAGGTCTTCGAGGGATTGTGTGCTGAGTTGATCGTAAAATTGAATGAGTTTGTCAATCGGATACGTAGGTTGGCGGATTACGAAAAAATCGTTCAGTTGGATCATAAAGTGAGCACTTTGGTAGTTGAGGGACTACCAAAGTACGACGCAAGTATATGACCACCAATTAGATTGTCTATTTTTCGACCAATGCGTAGAATAACTTATTGTTAAGCACGTATGATGAAAAATAATCTATTGCCATCAGGTGTAGATACGTCATCAGCCGTACAAAGCGACATACCGGTCCATGCTATGGGCAAACCGCTCGAAGGAGTACGGCTCGGTCAGAAAATCGAAGGGGTGCAAGTTCAGGTGACTGAACAGATGCTGCGGATACGGCGAGGTGACGATCACGGCCGGGTGATTCCGCAGGGCATCCAGAAACGGACCGGGGACGATGTCGTCAGGGGCCGCAAGCCGGAGAAACACCAGCGCACAACCGTCGGACTGCACGCAGAAGAGCATTTCCTCCGTAAACGCCCCGGTCTGACCGAATTGGAGCCAGCCGGTGCGTAGAAGGTAATGGGCAAGTTGGCTTCGACTCGCCCTTGAGTAGTTAAGGGTGAGGTAAGTTCGCAATGATTAAAATACAGTCCAAGTGATATTAGATGTTCTTCCGTTGCCCTTCGTGCCAGTTTGATTTTGTGGAGTCAGGCAAACAATCCGTTGCTTTTTTAGCGTCAGGCGGGGAGCGGGGGTAGTTGTCAGGGTTTTCATAATTTTGGTAGTTGGGATTGGTTAATTTATTTGTAGAGTCTGGTTTTTGTCTTCCGACAGTTCAAAAGTAGTTTATCGGTATAGCCTGATTCAACTAATTTAGACGAATAGGGAAGGGTCTTTCGACCAATGAGCGGATTTGTTCGACCAATGAGTTCTAAACTTGTGCATTAACCACGGTACTTGCCACCTCCAACTGCATTGTCAGCATAATCGTGTACGTAGTCTCGGCAGGCGTTACGACTAATTCATACCGGCTTTTATAAAGCGCGTCCAACCGCCGACGCACATTGCCCAGCCCAATACCTCCCGACTTTTTAGTCGATTCTACCGATTGTTCGGTAACGGCAACTTCCCGCCTGAGCGGCACGCTATTCTGGACCCGGAAAATAAGCTGATCCGCTATTACCGTGGCACTTACCTGCACATAAGCCGGTTCAGTTACCCCCTTCACTCCATGCTTAAAGGCATTCTCCACGAAGGCAATCAGCAGCAATGGCGCAATCCAGTACGACGACGGGGTGCCGCTTTGCTCATAATCAATGACCACGTACTGATCCGACAGCCGGTTACGCTCTAAGTCCAAGTAGTTTTGAACGTAGCCTAATTCTTTATCAAGCGAAATCCTGGCTACGTCGGTTTCGTACAGATTGTAGCGCATCAGTTCGGACAAGCGCAACACCAAGTCAGCCGCCTGCTCGTCAGAGTCGAAGACACGCGCGTATACACTGTTAAGGGTATTGAACAGAAAGTGAGGGTTGACCTGGGCTTTGAGGAAGTCAAGTTCCAGATCAGTGTTAGCCTGTTGGAGTTGTAGATTATCAACCTCCAACTTATACCTGTCTCGCTCTGAACGAGCAGAACGAGTTTGATAGATTACAATATCTTTTGCTGCTTTGAAAAACAAGAATATGCTTACTATGTACATACTGTAAGCGAAGTTCCACATCGCAAGTCTAATGCTGGTAAATACCCCTACTATGCCAGCTTCATTCAAACGATCCCGCATTCTGATAACATAAGACTGTACTCCGTCGGGAGGGGTGGTGTAATTACTCAAGTAATTGAATCCCAAGTAATTTGTGGCATAAACACCCCAGAAAATTAGAATGGTAGAAATTATGAGTGGAACAAATCGCACTCTGTAAAGATATTTTGGGAAAACAAAGCGACTAAAAATGTAGTAAGCCGCTACGTTTTGGAACGTAACAAGTAAGGTATCAGCGGTAAAAACGAAGTGGTTGTCATTCACGTAGAGTGAAACTACATACTTTGACAAGGTGCCAATCAAGAGCCACATCAATACATGGCTGGCAACTCGAAACGCCTGACGATGCCGGTCATAGAAAGCCAAAACAGAATCTCGGATCGGCTGATTGATGGATGATTGAACGTTCATAATTCTGATGAAAAACGGGGTTACCAAACGAATCTTAGTCGGATGAGCGAACAGACATCAGAGCTTCTACAACCCGTATTCACCAGCGGTTCAGTGATGAGAAATCGTGCCCCCGTCAAAGGCATCCGTCGACGGGCGTCTATCATTGGTCGAAGAAGGAGCGGCATTGGTCGAAAAAAGTTTATTTCCGTCGGCGGGTAATCTTGTTTTGTCACAGTCAAACAAGCCAAAACCTCAAAACAAACCAGCTCATGAACCCAATCGCCACAAAACTGCGCAAACTGCGCGAAATCCACGGTTATCCGCAAGAATACGTCGCCTTCCAGTTGGGCGTTAGTCAGGCCGCCTATAGCAAGAAAGAAACGGGTCGTACCGAACTCACACTCACGGTGTTGCAACAGGTGTCTTCGCTCTACAACATCAGCCTGATGGACCTCATCAACCTCAATATGCAGGACCTGCTCGTTATGGTCGTTCGTCGGCAGTAAGGTACCACGGACTTTAGTCCGTTTCTCTGGAAAAACGGACTAAAGGCTACGCGCCCCGGTCCGTGATACCTTCACATCATGTTCTTTTTCAACTCGTTCATCACCGTTTCGCGGTAGGTGACGCCGATGGCGACTTTACGGCCGTCGAGGGTGGTGATCTGGTTGCCGTCGATTTCTTTGATGGACTGCCGCCGGACCAGAAACGAGCGGCTGACGCGCAGAAACTGCGAGGGCGGCAGCATCTCTTCGAGTCGGCTCATGGTCATGTGCGTCACGAGGGTGCGGGTAACGAGATGCAGTTTGAGGTAGTCTCTCATACTCTCGGCATAGACAATGTCCTCGGGCGCAACGCGTACCAATATCTTGTCTTCCTTGATCAGAAAATACGGTATTCGTTCGCGGGCATCAACCGATTCCTTTGTCTTGCTTCGGACGGGTGGGCGCGTGGGCGTTGGCGCGTTAGGGTCCGGCTCGAAGCCAAGCCGCTTCGTCACGCGGTTGACGGCGTCCAAGAACTTGTCGAAGCCCGCCGGTTTGAGCAGATAATGCGTCACGGACTCAAATTGATAGGTGTCAGCCGCAAACTGGGGCGAAGCTGTCACCATAATCACCATCGGATGCGGCAGCGGCAGCGACTTCAGGAACGACACGCCGGTCATGTAGGGCATCTCCACGTCTAAAAACAGGATGTCGGGTTTGAGTTGCCCAACGCGTTCCAACCCCTCGAACGGATCGAGACTTTGCCCGAGCAGGTTCAGGTACGGAACGCGCTCGATGTACTTGGTCATGATGTGGTGGGCGGGCGGTTCGTCGTCCACCAAATAGCAGGAAAGCGTCTCGTTCATAGTTGTGCAATATATATCAATTAACCAATTGTGGTAACGTATTGGTCGGGAATGCCGCGCCAATCAGCAAACTGCGTAAACTCACGGGCGTTCATTCGTCCATGACAGGCACTCCTCCGGCAGAAATTTCGGCTATTGGCAGGCTTATTTTGATTATTCGTGTATTTCATTCGTCTACGGCGCGGCTTCATTGGTCGAAGAAAACCGGGCATTGGTCGAAAGAAATTGGTGCGTTCTGCCCGTGCATGTTGCTTTGCATTTACCAATAAATCAGCTCTTTACCTGCGTAGACTATGAACCTACTGATCGAAAACCTGACCAAAACGTACAGTAATGGTGTGCAGGCACTGAACGGTGTCTCGCTGACCATCGAGCCGGGCCTGTTCGGGCTGCTCGGCCCCAACGGAGCGGGCAAGTCGAGCCTGATGCGCACCATCGCCACGCTTCAGTCGCCCGACGCGGGCCGGGTGGTGCTGCAAAACGTCGGCGGACAGGACATCGACGTTGTCCGCCAGCCCGACGACCTGCGCAAGCTGCTGGGCTACCTCCCCCAGGATTTTGGCGTGTACCCTCGCATCGACGCCATCACGCTGCTCGACCATTTGGCCGTGCTCAAAGGCATTCACAACCGCGCCGAACGGAAAGAAAGCGTCGAAACGCTGCTCCACCGCACCAACCTGTGGGACGTGCGCAAGAAGAACCTGAGCGGCTATTCGGGCGGGATGCGGCAACGGTTCGGCATTGCGCAGGCCCTGCTGGGCAACCCCAAACTCATCATCGTCGATGAGCCGACGGCCGGGCTGGACCCCGCCGAGCGCAACCGCTTCCTAAATCTGCTGGCCGGGCTGGGAGAAGATACCATCGTGATACTATCAACCCACATCGTGGAAGACGTGCAGGAACTGTGCCGACAGATGGCCATCATCAACAAGGGCGAACTGCTGCTGGCGGGTCACCCGCTCGATGCCATTGAGATGCTGAAAGGCCAAATCTGGAAGAAACGCGTAAAACCGGGCGACGTTGATTCGATGCACCGCGCCTACGTCGTCATCAACGAGCGGATGATTGCCGGGGAGCCGGTCGTGTACGCCTACGGCACATCGATTCCCGCGCCGGGTTTCGTGCCGGTCGAAGCGGGTTTGGAAGAAGTGTATTTCACCGAGATCACCGACGCCGAAAACCGCTACCACGACCGCCGGAAAGTACCGGTGCGGGCGAACTGACAAATCATTCTTACCTACCTAACAGTCAATACCATGAACTGGTTATCCATCCTTCGCTTCGAGTTCCGGTATCGCCGAAACCGCCCGGCGACTTATATTTTCTTTGCCCTGCTGCTGGGTATGAGCTTCGCCCTCGTCACCACCGACATGATTAAAAGCATGGCGGGCGGTGCGGTGAAAGACAACGCTACGCTGGTCATCGCCAAAATCAGCCTAACACTATTTCTGGCAATGGGCGTTCTAATCAGTTCGGCGATCATGGGCGTGGCCGTTGTGCGTGATTTTGAGCACCGCACCGACGCGCTGTTTTTCACCAAACCCATTCGCCGGTGGGAGTACCTGACGGGCCGCTACGTGGGGTCCATGCTCGTGCTGCTGCTGACGCTGTCGGCCATTCCGCTGGGGCTGATGCTGGGCGAAGCCGCTCCCTGGCGCGACGCCGAGCGGCTGCTGCCGTTCCGCTTAGCCACCTACTGGCAACCGTATTTCGTCATGGTCATTCCGAACGCGCTCATCGTCGGCAGTCTGTTTTTCACAGTGGGCGCACTCAGTCGCCGGATGCTGGTGGTGTTCACGCAGGGCATGGTCCTGATGATGCTGTACCTCGTTTCGGGGTCACTACTGGGTCAGATGGACCGGCGCGAATTGGCCGGGATGCTCGATCCCTTCGGGATGCGGGCTATGGGCTACGTCACGCAATACTGGTCTATCGCCCAACAGAACAACAGCCTGCTGCCACTCGCCGACCTGTTTCTGTGGAACCGGCTGGCGTGGCTCGGCGTGGCCGCACTGGCAATGGGGGCGACCTACGCCTTTTTCTCGTATCAGAATGCACCGGGGGCTTCGGGCCGCAAGAAAGCCGACAAAAAGCCGGTGCTGAGTCCGGCATCGCTGCGTGCCCCCTTGCCACGGGTCACCCGCAGTTACGGCGGTTGGGCCTGGATTGGCGATCTGGGGCGGCTGACGGTGTTCTACGCCAAAGTGGTGATGAACGACCTGCCGTTTCTGGCCTTGAGCATTGGCGGGCTGAGCATGTTTCTGTTCTCAGCTTTCGACAATGCGGGCGACTGGTACGGCTCCCGGACGCTGCCGACGACCTACGTCATGCTGAACAAAATGACCCTTTTCACGGGCCTGTTTCTGTTCATTCTGATGGTGTTGTACGTGGGCGACTTAGTCTGGAAAGAGCGCGACGTGCGCTTCAACCTCATCGAAAACGCCCTGCCCGTGCCCAACTGGGTGCCGCTGCTGAGCAAATACCTCGGCCTGGGGCTGGCATTCGGGGCCATGCTCACATTAGCCATCGGATTGGGCGCACTCATGCAGGTTGTCAACGGGGGCGCATCGCTCATCGACTGGCAAGTCTACGCCATCAGTTTGTACGGCGAAACGCTGCTGAGTCTGCTGATTTTTATGCTGCTGGGCTTCTTCATTCATGTGATGGTCAATAACAAGTTCGCTGGTCACGGGCTGATGATTCTGTTCTTCGTTATCCTGAGCGTGTTGCCGCTGCTGGGTATTGAGCACCGGCTGCTCCAGTTCAACTCGGCATCGCTGGGCCGCTACTCCGACATGAACGGCTTCGGCCATTACGTGTCGCCGTTCTCCTGGATAAATCTGTACTGGTTGGCGTTTGCCGTGCTGCTGTTTGCGGCAGCGGTGGTGCTGTCGGTGCGGGGGTCGGAGGAGTTGTTCCGGCTGCGGCTGCGCATCGGGCGGCACCAACTGACGCGGCCCGCGCTGACGT
>JAYTAC010000643.1:0-3034 GCA_043737755.1 Spirosoma sp. | reverse complement strand
CGGCCAGCGTACCAATGGGCGATGCCAGCGTTTGAAACACCGAAAATGGTTCCTGATAAGGATTGAGCAGCTTCATCCACCGGGCCGGGGCATCGGCAACCTGATCCCGGATGAGTGCCCCCGACCGGAACAACTGTAGGTCGAGGGCCGTGTAATCGAGCAGCCGACGGGCTTCGGGGTAAGCGGTAAGCAGAATCTGAAACCCCCGGTCGAGCCGGAAACCATCGACGCTGTCGGTGCGGACGCGCCCGCCCACGCCGTCGGCGGCATCGAGCAGGAGTGCATCGACGCCCGCCTGTTTAAGATAAACGGCGCAGGTCAGACCGGCCATCCCGGCCCCGACAATGATTACCGGTGAATCAATGGACGACATACGAATGAGTTGGATTGAGTACGGACATAACAAAGGTATGTCCTGAGCCATTCCGCTAATCGCCAACGCTTGAGTTGTCTGGTACTATTTTTATAAAAATTGACTAAAACGTAGATAATAATAATTTAACAGACTGATAGTCAGTACGTGAAAAAACTAACAGTTTGCTTTTTACGGTGAATTGCTAATTTTGCCATGGTTGATTGTGTTCGATTCGTATGAGTTTGTTAGTTGTTGATAACGTTGATTCGTTTACCCACATGCTCGTTGATTATTTGCGGCAGGCGGGGGCAACTTGCCGGGTGGTGCGCAACAACGAGCCGATGGCGCAGTTCACCGACCGGCCGGTCGATGGTGTCGTGCTGTCGCCGGGTCCGGGAAGGCCCCGGCAGGCCGGTCGGCTGATGGATGTCATTGCGCACTACCATCGGCGCGTACCGATGCTGGGCGTATGTTTGGGACATCAGGCACTGGGTGAGTTTTTCGGGGCCAATCTGGCAACGGCCGCTCGCCCGATGCACGGCAAGGTGTCAACGATTCGGACGCTGGGCCACGACGATCTGCTGCGCGGTTTGCCGCCCACGTTCGGTGTCACGCGCTACCATTCGCTGCTGCTGACCAACCTGCCCGCCGACCTGATTGGTACGGCCGTTGCTGCCGACAGCGGTGAGTTGATGGCGATGCGCCACCGGACGCTGCCGCTGTGGGGGGTGCAGTTTCATCCCGAGGCCGCGTTAACCCAGAATGGACTGCAACTGCTGACAAATTGGGTGAATCTGGTGAAAAGGGGTTTTTGAGTTCGTGGTTTGCAACCCTGCGGGCCACTGGCAGGGTTGCAAACCACCAATCGTACCGTAAATAGTTAAGTCGCATGAACTATCAAATTCGGGAGGAAGCGGGTTTTCGCTACGTCGACGAGGGCCGGGGCGAGGTGCTGTTGCTGCTGCATGGCCTGTTTGGGGCACTCAGCAACTGGGACAGCGTGATCAGCACGTTTTCGGGACGCTACCGGGTCGTGATTCCGCTGTTGCCGATCTACGAAATGCCCATCCGTCAGGCCAGCCTGGAAGGATTACTGGCGTTTGTTCAGAAATTCGTTGCCCAGAAATCGTTGCAGGACCTCACGCTCCTGGGCAATTCGCTGGGTGGCCATCTGGCACTGCTCTACGCATTCAGTAACCCCGATCAGGTTCGGCGGATGGTGCTCACGGGCAGTTCAGGATTGTTCGAAAACGGTATGGGCGGCTCATTTCCCAAGCGGGGTAGCTACGACTACATCTCCGAACGGGTGGCCTACACGTTCTACGATCCCAACGTGGCGTCGAAAGAACTGATTGACGAAGTATTTGAGATCACCAGCAGCATACCCAAGTGCATGAGCATTGTGGGAATCGCCAAATCGGCGCAGCGCAACAACGTCGCCAAAGACCTCTACCAGATTCAGGTGCCGACGCTGCTCGTCTGGGGCCTGAACGACACCATCACGCCCGCCGAAGTGGGGCACGAATTCAACCGGCTGATTGCCCGTTCGGAGTTGCACTTTATTGATAAATGCTGCCACGCCCCCATGATGGAATGCCCGAACCGGTTCAACGAACTGCTCGACAACTGGCTCGTCAGGCACCCGATGGGAGAGTTGGTTAGTTTGTGAGTTGGTCAGTTGATAGGTTAGCCAGTTAGTCAGTTGGTGAGTAGCTGAGTCAGTGCGGTCAGCTACTCACCGACTGATTAACCTATCAACTGACTAACTGTCTTTTAAACTATAGCAGAATTTCCGTAGTTTTCTGTCGTACAGTATCCCTAACAAATACGCACTATGCTGGCTTCCGAACTGATTGATCCCATGTTGCCGTCCCTGAAGCCCACCGACCGGGTAGGACAAGCAATGGACTGGATGCAGGAGCATCGCGTCGGGCAGCTCGTGCTGACCGATCAGGGTGAATACCGGGGTGTAATCAGCGAGGAACTGCTGATGGACGTCGGCGATGATGAGCGGTCTCTGAGCGATGTGATGCGCCTGTTCGAGCAAACGTTTGTGTATGAAGATCAACATCTGTACGAGATCATCGGGCTGATTCTCCAGAACCGGATGGAAGTTGTGGCCGTGCTCAGCGAAGACAAGGAGTTCAGCGGCACCATTTCGACCAACGAATTACTCAAACAGTTTGCTCAGGAACTGGGTGTGCAGGAGCAGGGTGCCATTTTAATTCTGAACATCAACGAGCGCGACTACTCGCTGTCGGAGATCAGCCGGTTGGTGGAGTCGAACAACGTTAAAGTCATCAGCAGTTATTTTTCCAGCGCGGCCTACGGAATGCCCGACCGGTCGCGGCTGACGCTCAAACTCAACCGCCGGGACATCACGCCCGTCATCTCCACCCTCGAACGCTTTGGCTACCGCATCGAAGCGGCCTTTGCCAACGCCCCCGTCGAAAGCATCGACCAGGAGCGGCTCGACTCGCTGCTTCGTTTCCTGAATACGTAACTGTATGAAAATTGCCATTCACGGGCGCAACTTTCCCGAATCGGCCCGGCCCTACGTCCAGTCCATGTTCGAGGAATTGGCCAAACGGCAGGCCGGGGTCGTCATCTCCGAAGGGTATCGCGAATTCCTGGACAAGACGGGGGTAGCGCACTACAGCGAAGCCACCTATTCGACAA
>JAYTAC010000642.1:0-3040 GCA_043737755.1 Spirosoma sp. | reverse complement strand
GCAACACCGGCATCTGACGTACCTGTTGCAGTGAGAGCGATACCTGACTCATCTGACTTTGTTCGCTGAGCCGCTCCTGCTGTGCTACCACGGCCACTTCATTGAGCAGACGGGCGGCGGGTAGTAACGCCACGTGTCGCGTCTGCGAAACAAGCGTGTCTATTCGTTCAAATACCGTGCTGTAACCTACGCTGCTGAAGCCCAGCGTCAGCGAAGACGAAGCCGTTATAACGGCGTTGGGCAGGGTCAGAGTGTAAAATCCGTAGTGGTTTGTTGTTGTTCCAACCGGCTGATTCAGTACCCGAACCGTAACACCGGGCAGGGCTTCGTCGCTACCTATTTCGCGCACAAAACCACTGATAGTAATCCGTGGCTGTGCAACAGTAAACTCACAAAACGATGATAATACAAATAGACAAACAAGCAATTTTTTCATCGTTTCGCAAGCCAGTAGTTAGTTATTGACGGTACGTAAACAGCAATCTTAGCTGAAGTTTTGAATAAACCTTCAGCTTTTCTTCGAGAAAAAAAGGTGAATAAATTTGACGTTTTTCGGTGACTTGACGTCAAAATCATGGCCTGACCAAAGGTAAATAGGCGGTTCTGTCAAGTAACACCCGCTTGCCATCACTATTGTTCCACCCCAGGGACCCCTTGATTTTCAATTAGCCTTCTTTGGCTCTGGAAATCACAAACATACCGTTTAGAGAAAATTCGTTTGGTGGTACGTTCTGAGCAAATTGCATGAACACTTTTTCTCCATCGTTTGTGTAAAGCATATACGGAAAATTGGTTTCCTGCTTGCTAAGCAACTTGTATGTTCCCGGACCAATCAGTGTGGGTGAGATGGTCGTGCTGAAACGGACAGTGTTCTTGCTTAACTTCCCCTGTTATGGCAAGTCCCAACAAACCAACTCCTTCCCGTCGTAAGTTCGACAAAGCCTTCAAAACTGAAGCCTTACGTATGCTTGACGAAGGCCAATCGGTGCTTCAGGTGGCTAAGAGCCTCAATGTCAGCGATCAACTACTCCACACCGCACCGGCGGCCCGGATGGAAGTACGCCCATAAAAAGCAAACCCAAAAGCAAGCGGGTAACAGCGAACTGGTCGCTGAGAATGAGCGGCTCAAAGCCCAACTCAAACGGGCCGAGATGGAACGCGACATCCTAAAAAAAAGCATAGCCATCTTCACTCAACCGACTTGAAAGCTATGTATCGCTTCATTCAAGAGCAGAGTCAGCCGAACGCGGCCCGGTCCTATCCAGTACAGCTACTCTGTCAGACACTTGGGGTCCATCGCAGTGGCTATTATGAGTGGCTCAAACCAGCCTCAACCTCCTCGGCAGCAGTAGCTGATGCCCCCGCTGTGGAGGCCGACAAACCCGACAACGCCCAACAGATCAAAGAGTTGTTTGGGGTGCATCGGCGGCGATATGGCACGCGACGATTAGTGGTCGAGATGAAAGGCCGGGGTGTTAGGCTCAGTCGTGACTTTGTCCGTAAAGTACTCGTAGCTAATGACTTAAAGCCTATCCAGCCGCGTAGCTTCGTACCCCGCACAACCGATAGCCGCCACACGCTGGGCTACTCACCTAACCTGTTGTTAGATCGCCCCCGCCCCGCCGCCCCCAATCAAGTATGGGTGTCCGACATTACGTATATTGCCCTGGCCAACGGCAAGTGGCTGTACTTGGCCGTTTGGGTTGATCTGTGGTCACGACGGGTAGTAGGGTGGTGTCTGGCCGATCACATGCGCGATGAGTTGGTCATCACGGCTTTGCGGCGGGCTTTACTAGGCCGTCAGCCCGCTGATGGCCTGATCTTACATTCGGACCGAGGCGGCCAATACGCCTCCAAGGATTTTCGTAAGTTGCTGACTGGCAGGTATGTACAAAGTATGTCACGGGCCGGTGAGTGCTATGACAATGCGACAGTGGAGTCATTTTGGTCGAGATTGAAGGCCGAGGTGTTGGAATCAGGCGTATTTTTAAGCCTGGAAGATGCCCGTGCTGAGATCGGCGACTATATCGACAACTACTACAATGTGGTGCGTAGGCACTCGAGCTTACACTATTGCAGTCCTATTGAATTCGAGTCTAAATACATCTCTCAAAACTAGCAAGAGACTGTCCGCCAAAACCCGACCACCCCATGTTGCCCCGCATCGTCGTAGGCAAACACCAGACTATCATCGGCTTGCAGGTACGTGATGCTGCTGGCGGGCAACAGGTAAATCCCCTGCCTCATTCTGACCGTAAACCGCTGTTTATACTGATTTGAAACCGGTTGTAACGCCTGCCGTAGTTGAGCCAGTACATCGGCTGGTAAGCTGCCCGTACTAGGTAACCGCAGGCTGTCGCACAGGGTTTCGTATTTAGTAATTGCCTGCACAAATGCCTGATAATCGTAGGGCTTAAGCAAATAAGCGATTCCATTTGTCTGGAAAGTACGGAGCAGAAACTGATCGTAGGCCGTGGTGAAAATGATGGGACAGCGCACTGGCACCATGTCGTAAAAAGTAAAGACATTCCCATCCAGCAGTTCTATATCTGAAAATACCAGATCGGGCATTGGCCGGTCGGCGGCAAACCAGTCTATGGCCTCGCGGATGGTCTGTAGCGTAGCCGGCACACGGGCATCGGGCCGGTGGCGGGTTAGTAAGCCGGTGAGGTGCTGGCTTGCTACATGTTCGTCTTCAAGAATCAGGATGTTCATGGTAACGCCCGGTTCCAGCCGGGCTTGAGAAGCAACTTTAGCTAATTAATCTCATTCTCTGAACCGGGCGTTACGCAACAGCGGCAGCGTGACCACAAATTCACCTTGCCGCACAGTGACCGTTACAGGGTTGTCGCTCAGAGGTTTATAGCGGACTGTGAGGTTGGCAAGGCCTGTTTTAGTACCGTCGGCGGGGGTTAGTTTGGGGCGGAGTTTGTTCCGTACCGTGATGGTATCGTCGGTAATCAACAACTCGATCAGCGACGGGTCGCCATCGTGGCCCTGATTGTGTTTCACCGCGTTTTCGAGCAGCGTCTGAATACTG
>JAYTAC010000641.1:0-7452 GCA_043737755.1 Spirosoma sp. | reverse complement strand
CCGGGTCTTTTTTGCCGAACCACCTCATCCGTACCCGCTCGTTGATCCAATACAAACACGGCACGATTACTAATGTCAGCACCGTCGAGAACGTCAGGCCGTAAATGATGGTCCAGGCTAAAATGTTCCAGAACGCAGCACTGTCGCCCCCAATGTGGACCTGCGGATCGAAATCGCGGAACAGGCTGACGAAATCGATGGACAAACCCACCGCCAGCGGCACCAGACCCAGCACGGCGGCAGCGGCCGTCAGCAGCACGGGCGTCAACCGGGTTGAGCCACCTTCGATGATGGCTTCGCGCAGGGGCACTCCCCGCCCGCGCAGTTCGTCGATGAACTCGATGAGCAGGATACCGTTCTTGACCACAATACCCGCCAGCGCGATGATACCCACCCCGGACATGATGACCGAGAACGTTTTGCCCGTCGCCATGAAGCCCAGCAATACGCCGATGAACGACAGCAAAATCGTTACGAAGATGATGATCGGTTTCACGACCGAGTTGAACTGCGTGGCTAAGATCAGGTAAATCAACAGAATAGCGATGCCTAACGCCGTGACGAGGAAAATCGCCGATTCCTGCTGATCTTCCTGCTCGCCACCCAACCGAACATTGTAGCCATTTGGCAGGTCGATTTGGTTAATAACCTGCTGAATCTGCTGGTTGATTACGTTGGCGTTCGCCCCCGGCACCACGTCGGAACTGAGCGTTACCAATCGCTCCTGATTTTTGCGGTTGATCTGACTGAACGTCGTGGTGTAGCTGATGTCGGCAACCGATGAGACCGGCACCTGCCGCAGCTGACCACCCGCGTTCATGTCGCGGTAGACGATGTTCAGGCTCAGCAGCCGCTCGATTTGGTTGCGGTCGTTTTCTTTCAGCCGCACCATAATCGGGTACTCTTCCTTGGCGTCGCGGAATTTCGATACTTCAGCCCCGAACAGAGCTGTGCGAATGGCAAGTGCAATTTGCTGCGACGAGATACCCTCACGCTGCGCTTTGTCTTTGTCGATGTTGATCGTGATCTCGGGCTTATTCGTAATCAGGTCCGACTTCAACTGGTCAATTCCGTCGATACCGGCCCGCTGAATGGCCAGCCGAAGCTGCTGTTCGAGTTTGGTGAGTTGGGCAAAGTCGTCGCCCGCAATCTCGATTGAAATGGCCTTTCCCGTCGGCGGGCCGTTGCTTTCGCGTTCTACCGAGACTTCGACACCAGCAATACCGCCCACGGCACCCCGGATTTTCCCGAGCAATTCTTCCGTCGAACGACCGTCGCGCTCTTCATTTTTGACGAACGCCACCGTCACCTTCGACTTTTGGGGCGTTGCATTACGGTCGGGGTTAGTCGGGTCGCCCGCGTTCTTGCCGACGTTTGAGATCACCGAATTGACCAACGGCATAGCCTTTTCATCCTGTAGCACCTTGAACACCCGCTTCTCGATGACCTTCGTTACCGAGTCAGTCACGCGGGCATCCGTGCCCACCGGCAACACACTGTACACGTAGGCGTAGTCCGGCTCACCGCTCGGGAAAAAGATGACTTTGGGCTGCACAATCCCCATCAGCACGATGGTCCCGATGAGCAGGACAAACATACCCAACACGGCAAACACGGACCGGTAACCGACTAAAAGCCAGCTAATAAGCCCCTGATAGTTTGTTTTGAGTTTAGGCAATAGCCGATCCTGAAACGGCATGATGATGCGGGGCGTCAGGATGAAATGGTTGAAGACGTATAATGCGAGGAAAAACACGAGCATGTTGCCAATGCCCCGGTCAATGACGTAGCCAATACCCGCCAGCACGGTCATAATGACGACTGGACGCTGAATGGCCCGGAACGTGGGTTTCTGGGTGTGTTCATGCCCGTTTTCGTCATGACGTTTCATGAACGATACGGCAAAAACCGGATTGATGACGTAGGCCACAAACAGCGACGCGAACAAGGTCAGGATGAGTGTCAGGGGCAGAAATTTCATAAACTCGCCCACAATGCCGGGCCAGAACAACAGCGGCAAAAACGGCGCAATGGTCGTCAGCGTACCCGACAGAACGGGGATAAACACCTCACCGGCAGCGGCTTTCACCGCTTGCTTGATGTCCCAGTCCCGGTGCTGATTGAACAGCCGGTGGGTGTTTTCGATCACCACAATGGCATCGTCCACCACAATCCCCAGACCGAGCAGAAACGCAAACAGCACAATGGTATTGAGCGTAAAGGCCGTGCCGACGATTGGCCCCAGCACGGGCATACACACGAACGCCACCAACGCCGACAGCGGTATCGACAGACCAACGAAAATGGCGTCGCGCACACCCATGAAAAACATGAGCACCAGCACCACAAAAATGAACCCCAGAATAACGGTGTTCGTCAGATCGTTTACCTCAGCCCGCGTCCGCTCCGACTGATCGGCCGTTATGAGCACCTCTAAGCCCTGCGGATAGCGCGTTTCTTTGTAATCGGCGATGGTTTTTTCGATGCGGTCGGCAGCGGCAATGACGTTAGCCCCGGCGCGTTTGATCACATTCAGCGTTACGACCGATTTGTTGTCGAGCCGGGCGAAATCCTGCTGCTCCTCAAAGCTATCGCGTACGTCGGCAATGTCGCCGAGCCGCACCGTTGCGCCCGTGCCCGTGCGAATCTGCAGATTCTGAATGGCGTCGACACCCGAGAACTCGCCTTTTACCCGCAGCGTCCGCCGAATGCCGCCCACATTCAGTTCTCCCCCCGACACATTCACGTTCTCGCCCTGCACAGCCTGCTGAATATCGAAAAACGCCAACCCCGCCGACTGCATCTTCGGCAAATCGACGTTGATTTGAATCTCCCGCTTCAGCGCACCCACGATGTCGACCCGGCTGATTTCGGGCATGGCTTCGATGGCATCCTGCAAGTCTTCGGCGTAGTTTTTCAACTGAATCAGCGAAAATTTACCCGCCAGATTGATGTTCATGATCGGAAACTCCGAGAAGTTGACATCCTGCGCGGTGGGGCCGCTGTCGATTTTTTGCGGCAGGTCGCGCCGGGCTTTGTCAATGGCATCACGCACCCGCTGCAACGCTTCGGCCACGTCGACGTCGGGGTTGAACTCGACGGTGATGAGCGAAAAATCCTGTAGGGCGTTCGACTTCACCCGCTTCACCCCCGAAATCGACTTGATCTGCTTTTCGATGGGCTTGTTGATGGTGTTCTCGATGTCGGCCGGGGCCGTACCAAAATACGTCGTCGTGACAATGATTTGCGGAACCTTGATGTCCGGGAACTGCTCTTTGGGCAGGTTATTGTAGACCAGCAGACCGCCCAGCGTGATGATGGCGGTGAAGATGTAGATGGCCGTCCGGTTCTCGACGCACCAGTTGGTGAAGCCGAGGGTTTTGTACTGTTCAAATTTCATAGCGAGATGTGCTAAAAGCTAATTGCCTGTCCGTCAACCAAATCCTGATACCCGGCGGTAACGAGTTGGTCACCCGCCCGTAAGCCTTCCGTCACCGTAATCTTGCCACCGTATGACTGTCCGGTTTTCACCGTCCGTGCCTTCGCCACTTTTTTATTGCCTTCCGTAACAGCCACGTAGACCAACTGTCCGTTCTCGGTGCTTTGAATCAGATTCTGGTTGATGGTGATCGCGTTGACCGTGGTTTCGTCGTTGATCTTAACCCGCGCCAGCATGTTCGGTTTCAGTGAATTACTGGATGGGAGCGGGGCCTCAATCGTGAAGGTGCGGCTCAGCGGATCAACGGTTGTCGATACAAATGAGATGCGCGAGTTCAACTCCCGCTTCACGTCGGGGAATTCCACCACCACAGCGTCTCCCTTGCGAACCGTGCCCGCGTAGGTGTCGGCCACTTTAGCGACTACTTTCAACTGCGAGAGGTTCACCACCCGCACCAATCCCATGCCCGGCGCGGCCGACTGCCCTACTTTGACCGTTACCTGATCCACCACGCCCGATATGGGGGAGGTTACCGTCGACTGACTCAACTGGGCGTTGAGCGTCGCCAGCCGCCGTTCCAGTGCTTCTTTGTTGTTTTTGGCCTGCAGGTATTGAATCTCCGTGCCGATCTGCTGATTCCAGAGTGCCGACTGCTTCTGAAACACCGTAGTTACCAGCGACAACTGCGTTCTGATTTCGCCCAGCGACTCGCGCAGAATCTGGTCGTCGATTTTGGCGATGGCCTGCCCCGCCCGAACGTTATCGCCTTCTTTCACGTACACCGCCGTCACGACTCCGCCCGACTTAGGCGACACCTGTACGTTGTTTTTGGCGTCGATGGTGCCCTGTAGTTCAACGAAGTGCCGGAATGTACCGGCCGTTACGGGGGCCACCGTCACGTCGATCAGGCGGGTTTCCTCCGCTTTCTTCGGGTCCAATTTGGCCACCTCTGTCTCGATGGCCTTAATCTTCGTGGTCAGTTCAGTCTGCTGCGCTTTCAGTTCGGTAAGTTCGGCGCGTTTGCTTTGCAGGTCTGTTCCTTTTTTGTCTCCCCCGCAAGCCGTCAACAGACAGGTTGTCAGGGCAATGGCGTAGTATGATTTCATGTGTTATTTGAAAGTTTATTGTCCGATGTAGAGTTTACCCGTTGCCTTGTCGATGTCCACCTTAGCAAGCATGAAGTCGAGCAACGACGCGAAATAGTTGGTCTGCGCTTCCCGAGACGACGATTCGGCGTTGAGCACTTCGATGTTCGAGCCAACGCCCTCTTTGTACTTGATGCGCGTTACCCGCAGAATCTCTTGGGCCAGATCGAGGTTTCGCTTCTGGGTCCGTAACGTTTGCAAACTATTTTGGATCGTGATCTGCGATTGTCTGATTTGCAGATCAATGGAGTTTTTTAGCAGATCGCCCCCCAGCCGTGCTTTGTCCAGCGCAATCTTTTTCTGCTGAGCTGCGTACCGCTTCTGAAAACCGTCGAAGACTGGCACCTGTACCTGTAGATTGACAGCCGCCGAGTTGAACCATTGCGTCGAAAACAAGTCGATCAGGTTGTTTCGGCCGTTATTGTGCCCGTAGGTTGCTGACGCCAGCACACGCGGCAGGTATTGCTTACCAATGCTTTGGTAATCGTAGTCAGCCAACTGGATTTGACTTTGCAGGGCCGAGAACTCAATCCGCTGATTGTAGTCAATCTCAGGAAGAAACGTCACTGACCGCTCCAGTTCATCTACGCTCAAGTTCTGGATTTTGTCGGTCAATGTGATGTTATCATTGATGCCCAAACCCATCTGAAATTTGAGCAAGTAATAGCTGAGGCCCACCAGATTTTGAACGTTTTGACGCTCAGCCTTCAAGTTGTTGGACTGTACCTCCAACCGGTCTACATCAATCTTCTCCACAAAACCCTGTTTATTCAGAGCCTGCGTCTCTCTCAAAAGCGTGTCAATCCGGCCGATGTTATAATCCAGCAGCTTAATTCGTTCCTCACTAACCAGCACATTATAATAGGCTTTGGCGACTTGCTCAGCGACATTAATTTTTGAGACCGTTATGTTCTTCTGGCTTAATTCGCGCAACGTAGAAGCTGCCTTCAACCCAATTTTATACGATGCGTCATATAGCAACTGATTTAATGTAGCCTGCACGTTTCCCTGGAAGTTTACCCCGAACGGAATAGCCGTTACGCCCGCATTCTCGGGTTGGGTACCGCTGGCAGCCGTTGTAGACGCGGGCGGCCCAAAACCACCAGCGGGCAAAATGAACCGCTGAATAATGGCATTGTACGTCAGCAAACTCGCAATATTTATTTGGGGCAGCGTACTTGACTTTACCTCCCGGATTCGGGCTTCCGCACTTACAGCGTCTAACCGGGACGACTGAACGTTTAAATTTGTTGACGTGGCAAATTGGATCGCTTCCTGAAGCGTAAATTCACGCTGCTGATTCTGGGCCAGCAGCCCGCCTGAACTACTCAGCAGGCTAAGCAGCCAGATCAGTATTGTCCGTTTGGTAATTGGTAGTCTCATGATTGTCTTGATTAACATACAGATTATAGATGGCGAATCCCTGCTCGGTGAGCATCCCACGCACAAAGTGGTGAATCAGTTCGCGCTGCACGTCGAGCATTGAGTACTGGTTGATTGGAAAAAATTCGTTGTTGAACGCCAATTCGATTTGCTCGACCCGCATTCGGGCCAGAATAGCCGGATTGATGTCATTTCGGTACAATCCCTGCGAAACCCCTTTTTGTATGTTTCCAAGAATTGATTTCATTATGTGTTGGTCCATGTGTTGCCGGAACAGCGCAAACGCCTGCGGATAATGTCGCTTGATATCAATCAATAAGTTGGGGCTTACCTCATGCTGATTCTTCCGCATCATCTCCAGCACCATCATCAATTCTTCAATTGGATTACCTGTCCCGGTGAACATACAGTTCATTTCCGTCATATCAGCATTGATTTTCTCCTGAATGACCTGATACAAAATGTCTTCTTTATCCGTGAAATGCTGGTAGATTGTTTTCTTGGAAATACCCAGTTGTTTGGCGATGTCCTCCATCGTCACCGACTTGACACCGTATTTCCAGAACAATTGTTCAGCCGCCGTTAGAATCCGTTCCTTCATAGTGGTTTTGCACTTTAGAAGGTTAAACCCCGGAAACTTTGCAAAGGTTCGCAGTTTCCAAAGTGGTTTTTGCACGTAAAATGATGGACGGTCGACGGTTAGCGATGAACCAACAAAAAAGCCCGACGAACCGGGCGGAACGTCGGGCGTGACTGTCGGAAGAACCAGCTTATGTCGCAGCGGTTACTATTATTGACTGTACTATCCAGCGGGTAACTCAGGTCTCAGTTACCAATAACCAGCACCCAGTCCTGTCCGTAGCCGCTTTGGGGTGGGCTGAACTGCTGTGGCTTTGCGTTCCCGAACGTGCCTGCCGGTGTCATCTTTCCCGTGCGCGGGTCGAACCAGGAAGCGGCCAATCCACCACTCGAAATCTTGTTCGGGTTCACCGTGAACGGCTTTCCGGCGGCCGAGTAGACAAACGCATAATCCTTGCCTCGTGTGGCCTGAATCCGTTCGGCGGGCGGGTAGTTTGCTTCCACAATCAGCGACTGATCGGGAACGCGGTCCAGCATCGGGCGCGATTCCATCAACTGCCGCACGAATTTCATCTGGTTAGCGGCTGGTAATTCCAGTGCTTCGGTCCAGGTCATGTGCGGCCCGTTGACCGGTTCCCGGCCGGGGGCGTACATCTGCCAGACGTCGTGACAGCCGTAGGTGTGCCCGTGTGCCCCCGCGAACAGATCGAGGTACGCGGCCTTACGAACGTCGTAGGCATTGGAGGTTCCGAGGTCTTTGGCGTTGAAGCAAACCGGGTGGTCTTCGTAGATCGGTTCGGCGTCCATCGTCGGCTTGGTGGGCGTCCGGTTGTAAGACACCGTGATGTAGTCGTACAGGGGCGTATCGCGACAATGGCCGTTCTGGTGCATATTAAAGTCCAGCCA
>JAYTAC010000640.1:0-7458 GCA_043737755.1 Spirosoma sp. | reverse complement strand
TCAAACGCGCAACGGCGTGACGGGGCAGATGAACCCGGCGTATTTCCCCGCCGATTCGCTGATGCTGCTCCGCGCCCAAATCGTGGCCCGCACGGTGGCCTTCGAGCCGATTCCACTCACGACCCGCCCCCCAACGGTGGTGACGGGAACGGTCGTGACGGGCGATCAATTTATTTCCTCGTCGCAGAAAGTGGCACAACTGCGGCAGGATTTCGGGGCCGACGCGACCGAGATGGAGGGGGCGGCTGTGGCGCAGGTGTGCTACCAGCTTCAGGTGCCGCACCTCGTCATCAGGAGTTTGAGCGACCGGGCCGACGACAACGCCCGGCGCGATATGCTGTCGTTTTACGAAACAGCCGCCCGCAACTCAGCCAAATTAGTGCTGGCCGTCGTGGGGAGTTTGTGATATAAATAATCGATTCACTGATTGAGACCAACTTCCGCGTATTTATGCTTGTACAAGCATAAATTTCTGCAACTACAATGTCAATCATCGCTGTTTTCGGGGCAACCGGTCGAACCGGACTGCCCCTTGTCAAAAAAGCCCTCGACGCCGGGCACACGGTCCGGGCGTTGGTGCGGAATCCGCAGAAAATGTCGATCAATCACCCAAATCTAATTCTGATTGAAGGCAGCAGTCTCGACACAACAAAGGTCAATGAAACCATCAGGGGGTCCGACGGGGTCATCAGCACACTCGGTCAGGATAAAGCCAGCCCGCCCGACCTGCAAACCCGTTCTACCCAACTCATTATCGACGCGATGAAAAAACACGGGCTGCGCCGGTTGATTAGTCTGACGGGCGGGGGCGTTCGCGATGCTGCCCGCGACAAGCCGGGTTTTATGGACAACGTAATCGTGTTTATCATGAAAAACGTGGCCGGTTCGGGTGCCCGTAACGCCCTCACCGACGGCATCAGCCACGCGGACCTGATCCGCCAAACCGACCTCGACTGGACCATTGCACGGGGGCCGATGCTTACCGACGACCCCGCCAAAGGCAACTACCAGGTCGGCCATGTCGGTACGGTGCCGGGCATCAAACTCACCCGCGCTGACTTGGCCGATTTCATGCTGACCGAGTTCGAGCAGGGTAAGCACATCCACCAAATGCCGTTCCTGACCAACGGATAAGGGTATTGGTCAATCCTCAGCGAACAGTAATCGGCGATCCGCCGTTACAGGTTGGTTGCGTTATCGCTTACTCAACCCGTATACGTATCGTTCACTATCTATGCCTGATACCTTATCTGCTCCGCCCGTCAATCCGTTTCAATCATTCTGGTGGGCTGGTTACGAATGCACCGATCAACTGAACGCCTTCGGTAACCGGGTCGATTTTTTGTCGTTGACGGGTCATCTCGACTTACTCAAACAAGATTACGAACACCTCGAATCGTTCAACGTCCGTACCGTGCGCGAAGGCATTCGCTGGAGTCAGGTGGAGAAACGGGCGTATCAGTACGACTGGCGGGTGGTCGAACAAATGCTGGCCGAAGGGTATCGACAGGGTATTCAGCAGGTGTGGGATTTGTGTCATTTCGGCTACCCCGACGACCTGACACCCCTGCACCCGATGTTTGCCCGGCGTTTTGCGGCACTGTGCCGGGCGTTCGTGACGTTCTATCGCGACCGCTACCCCGACGACACGCTGATTGTGACGCCCATCAACGAAGTCAGTTTTATGTCGTGGCTGGGGGGCGACGTGCGCGGTACGTCGCCCTACTGCACAAAGCAGGGCTGGGAGGTGAAAGTCGGGTTGATGCGGGCCTACATCGAAGGCGTGGCGGCCCTGCGCGAACTGGACCCGACGATCCGCATCCTGACCACCGAACCCTTGGTGCAGATTGTACCTCCGTTGAACGCGACGGGCCGTGAAATCCGCGACGCGGCCAATGCTGATACCAATCAATTCCAATCGGTGGATATGCTGGCGGGTCGTCTGTCGCCGGAACTGGGCGGATCGCCCGAGTACCTCGACATTCTGGGGTTCAATTACTACTACAATAATCAGTGGATTGTGGGCACGGGCGCATTTCTTCCCTGGAGCAACCGCGTTCCCGATTCGCGCTGGGTGCAATTGCGACAACTACTGACGAAGGCCTACCGACGTTATAACCGCCCCATTGCCCTGGCCGAAACCAGTCATCCCGGCATCGACCGGCCGCAGTGGATCGATATGATTGGGCGGGAATGTGCGGCTGTTGTGCAGGCCGGTGTGCCGCTATGGGGCGTTTGCCTGTACCCGATGGTAGACCGCCCCGACTGGGACCACCTCAACAATTGGCACCACTCGGGCTTGTGGGACGCCGACCTGACCGTTGACCCACCCGGCCGAGTTTTGGTTCAACCCTATGCCGACGCACTATTGCAGGCGCAGGCGATGGTTGCGGATCAGGTGTCCCAACGCTGAAGCGGTGGGCTGATAAACTTCGCAAACCAATGAATCCCGGTCATATCAGCCCACCGCTTCAGCGTTGGGGAATGATACGATTGGCACCCGGTCCGCCCGTTTGTATCAGCCCACCGATTTATCGTTGGGGTCATAAGTACATTTGCACCATTTTATGCCAATCGTCGGCCTGATGCGCCCGGCCGTTCCAGACGTGTAGTTCGTGCGCAACGTGTTTGCTCTGTAGCGCGTCGCTCAGGGCCACGTTACTACCAAGAAACGGGTCTTCGGCACCAATCGTGAGCACGATCTGCAACCGGCGCAGGTGACTCAGCACGGTATCGTCGTTCAGATTGGGCAGAAAATGATTGGGGCTGTTGAAATAGATATCCTCGTCGTAGTAGTCATCGAACAGACCGCGAAACTCCGCCACGGGTGCCGACAAATCGTACCGGCCGCTGAACGCCACCACTTTACTGAACCACTGCGGGTGTCGGAAAGCGATGTTAAGCGCGTGGTATGCACCGAGACTGCACCCGTGCGAAATCATGAACGGCTGCGGGTTTTTCAGGCGCGAGAGGGGCAGCACTTCGTCCAGAATATACTGCTCATACTGCCCGTGCCGTCGGATGCGGTCGTACGGGTGCGCATCCCGGTTGTAAATACTTTCCCGATCCACGCTGTCCACGCAGTAAAGTTGCAGCAACCCTTTCTCGATCTGATCCGTCAACGCGTCGACCAGACCCAGCGATTCGTACTCGTAAAATCGACCACGCCGGGTTGGAAACACCAGCACCCGCGCTCCGGCATGACCGAAAACGAGTAACTCCATGTCACGGCTCAGGTTGGGACTGAACCAGTTGTGATACTCGCGGTGCATACCAATGGCAAAACGTACCGGCGAAGTTGCACCGTTCGACACGCACTGTGGCCAGAACCCAGGTAAACAAATCGTTAAAAAATACCGGGGTGTTGTTGCAACACCTTCTCCCAAACCCGGTATCCGGCGGGACTCAGGTGCAGTCCATCGTTCTCGAACAAGTCCCGACGCGGTCGTCCGGCCGGGTCGAGCAGCGGGGTTGTGGTATCGACAATCTGAAAATCGGGGTACTTGCCGATTTCCTGCGTGATGAGTTCGTTGGTCCGCCTGATTTTTGGGGCGATGTTCCAGCGGGCAGGGCTGATTTTAACGGTCAGAAACGACAGGGGAACGCCGGGAAGCTCCTGATTTATTTTCTGGGCAAACGCGCAGAAGAACCGATGCACATCCTCGGCACTCCGTCCGTCGCCAAGGTCGTTGTCACCGGCATACAACACGACGGACCTGGGCGATGCCGGAGCAAGAACGCGGTCGAAAAACCACACGCAGGCTTCCAGCGTTGAGCCGCCAAACCCCAGATTAAGCAGGTTCACATTGGGAAAATCAGCAGCGAGCGTTGTCCAGAGCCGGATGGATGAGCTGCCGTAGAATACAACAGGGTGGGTGTCTGCGTCGAGAACGACAGTGGAGCGGCCCAAACCATCTCTATTTGGTGCAACACCGTTTGAATGGCTGCTCTCGTGAACGGCAGACAGTGCCCTTACTTTGTTTTCGAGTTGATGAATTTCGTCTTCGTACCAGGTCATATTTTATTGTGGCAATGGCCCGTCGCGAGAGCCGTTGTCAGGTGTCAGTAGCGTATAGTAGACTGTTTAGGGTAGCTGATTGTTTGTCACCGCCCGACTTTCAGTAGCCGTCGCCATCCAGTTGCGAATGATACCCGCCAGCGGCCGGAACTCGACCAAAAACCCATCGTGACCGTAGAGTGAGTCAATTTCTTCATAGGCCGCATCGGGAATGTGGCGGGCCAGAAACTGCTGTTCCGCTGGCGGAAACAACAGGTCGGAACGGATGCCGACGACTAATGTACGTGCCCTGATTTGCCCCAGCGCGTTTGGGATGCTGCCCCGGTTGCGGCCCACATTGTGCGAGTCCATCACTTTCGACAGAATCCAGTACGTAAAAGCGTTGAACCGTTCGGCTAATTTTTCGCCCTGATACCGCTGATAACCGGCTGCTTTGAAGCCGTCTATCTGCTCGTTATTGTCTAATGCCTGCGTAAACCCGTAAGTATCGTAATTCCGGTACGAGATCATGGCTATTGCGCGGGCCGCTTTCATGCCCATTGCACCCGCATCGTTGCGTCGTTCGCGCCAGGTGGGGTCGGCTTCGATGGCCATCCGCTGCGCTTCGTTGAAGGCGATGCACCACGGCGAAGCCACCGCACTGGCCGCAATCACGACTAAGTTTCGGATCAGGTCGGGCTGCAAAATAGCCCATTCAACGGTCTGTTCTCCGCCCAGCGACCCGCCAATGCAGGTGTGAATGGTGCGGATACCCAGTTCCTGCCGCAGCAGATCGAGTGCCCCAACCATATCGCGAATCGTAATTGTCGGAAAGTCGTGGTAATACGGTTCGCCCGTTTCCGGATTGACTGATAGCGGACCCGTCGAACCGTAGCAGGAGCCGAGCACGTTGGCGCAAACGATAAAGTTTTGGTTCGTGCCGGACAATTCCGAATCGAAGTATTTGCCGGGACCAACCATGCCGCCCCACCAGTCGCCCGCGTCGGCACTGCCGGTCAGGGCATGGCACACCCACACTACGTTGGACTGTTGGTCCAATGTGCCGCAGGTGGTGTAAGCAAGCCGAAAGCCCGGCAACTCCCCGCCCGACTCGAGCGGGAACGAGAATTTGTAATCAAAACACTGAAGGTCCAACCGTGTGTACGTTTTTAGGTGTGTAGGTATTTGTGCCAAGTTCGACCAAACACCTACACACCTATACACTTAAAAACTAAACCAATACCGGCTCTCCAATCTGCGCGAAGGCATGTTCCAGATCGGCTTTGATGTCGTCGAGGTGCTCGATACCGGCCGATATCCGCAGCATCCCCGGTGCCACGCCCGCGCTGGCCTGATCCAGTTCGCTCAGTTGCTGGTGCGTGGTCGAGGCCGGGTGAATGATGAGCGTTTTCGAGTCGCCGACGTTGGCTAAGTGGCTTATCAATTTCAGGCTGTTCACGAACGTATCGGCCGCTTCTTTGCCGCCCTTTACTTTAAACGTGAATACGCCCCCGAAGCCGCGTTTGAGGTATTTTTTGGCTAAATCGTGGTACGGACTGCTTTCCAGACCGGGGTAATTGACCAATTCGACCTGCTCGTGCGATTCGAGCCACTGCGCCAAAGCCAGCGCGTTCTGCACGGTGCGGTCAACCCGGAGCGATAGCGTTTCGAGTCCCTGCAACAACAAAAACGAGTTGAACGGGCTGATAGCCGGACCCCAGTCGCGCAGACCTTCCACACGGGCACGGATAATGAACTGAATGTTGCCGAAAGGCCCGCCCACGCCAAACACGTCGCTGAAGACCATGCCCTGATACCCTTCCGAGGGTTCGCTGAACTGCGGGTATTTGCCGTTACCCCAGTTGTAAGTGCCTCCATCGACAATGACCCCGCCGATGCTCGTGCCGTGCCCGCCAATCCACTTCGTCGCCGATTCCACCACGATGGATGCGCCGTGTTCGAGCGGCCGGAACAAATAGCCTCCCGCCCCGAACGTGTTGTCGACAATGAGCGGCAGGTCGTACTGTTTGGCAATGGCGGCAATAGCGTCGAAATCAGGCACGTTAAAGCCCGGATTACCGATGGTTTCGAGGTAAATGGCTTTCGTTTTACCGTCGATCAGCCGCGCGAACGATTCGGGATTATCCCCGTCGGCAAAGCGGGCCTCGATACCAAACCGCTTGAACGACACTTTGAACTGGTTGTACGTACCGCCGTAGAGGAAAGAAGTCGTTACGAAATTGTCGCCCGCACTGAGGATATTGGTCAGCGCAATAAACTGAGCCGCCTGCCCCGATGCCACCGCCAATGCCGCCACGCCCCCTTCCAAAGCCGCCACCCGCTTCTCAAACACGTCGGAAGTGGGGTTCATGATGCGAGTGTAGATGTTACCGAACGCTTTGAGAGCGAACAAATCGGCTCCGTGGGCCGAGTCGTTGAACACGAACGAAGTCGTCTGATAAATGGGAACGGCGCGTGAGTTAGTTACCGAGTCGACTTCCTGACCGGCGTGCAGTTGCAGCGTGTCGAAATGATGTTGATTAGCCATTATAAATTTGGGGGTTGCGTGTCTGATTCCGGCACTTGCGTGAGACAGGCACGGTCAGAACACAGATGATGAAACTGATTGGGGGAACGCACGGCGAAATCACTCCCGGTTCCGGTGCGATGGGTTGGTCATTTTTAGCAGGCCCCTCGGGGCATACTGTGTCGTTTGCAGAGCATGTTCGTTAACGATTTATAGTCCCTAATGGTCCGTTCATACGGTCGCTTTAGGCAGGAGTTAGCACCTTGCCGAGTGGTAGGTTGCCAGCGGTTTTCAGAGCCTGATCTCTCCCCGCTTCTGTATAAATCAATTGGCACCGGTGAGTAAAATGTGGCGCGTATCAATTGACTTGATGGTGCAAGTATATAGCCCGGACGCCGTGAAACCAAACCGGCCCGGCGTTTTGTGGCCGTTCGCTTATTTTTACGGCTTCTTTTTCGCCTGTTGTATGAGAAGACACCCCGTTGTTTACTTTTGTGACAAGACCCAACTCCCCCATGACGAATCAGCCCTACCGGTACAACCGCGAGAACGCCACCCGCGTCGCCGGTGTCACTACCCTTAAAGACGCCATCGGAAAACTGCTGAAACACTACCAGTTGCAGAGCCGCTTCAACGAAACCTACCTCGAAGCGTTCTGGGGGCGCATGATGGGGCAAGCCATTGCCTCGCGCACCAACCGAATTTACGTTCGCGACCGCAAACTCCACCTCGAAATCTCCTCGGCTCCCCTCCGCAGCGAACTCGTCAACGCCAAGCAGAAACTCATTCAGGTCGTCAACAAAGACATGGGCACCGAGGTCATCGACGACGTGGTGTTCATATAGGTATCACGGGCGTTCCGCCGTTGCGGCTTCAGCCCGTATTTGTGTGAAATACGGGCTGAAGCCGCAACGTCGGAACGCCCGTGATACCT
>JAYTAC010000639.1:0-3049 GCA_043737755.1 Spirosoma sp. | reverse complement strand
GGTCGTCGGTCACATACAGCGGCTCGACGGGTGTAGGGCCTGCTGCCCTCATTAACCCGTTGCTGCAATGGGAACGCACCCGCGAGGCTAACGTCGGTCTGGACGCGTCGCTCTTCAGCGGGCGGCTCACCCTGACCGTCGATGCCTACAGCAACCTGACCGATAAACTCCTGTTCAGGCAGCCGATTCCGCAAACGACCGGCTTCGAAAACGTGCAGGGTAATATTGGCAAGGTGTCGAACCGGGGTGTTGAACTCACTATCAGCACGGTGAACATCGATCAGGGCGCGGGCGGGATTCGCTGGAGTACCGATCTGAACCTGTCGCGTAACGAAAACAAGGTGGTGGAACTGAGCGGCAGCGAACCGATTTTCCGGGGCTATACCGGCAACGGCGTGGCCCGGACGAACGTCATTCTGCCCGGTCAGCCGCTGGGAACGTTCTGGGGCCTGAAGTTCCTCGGCGTCGATCCGGCCACCGGCGACGCGATCTACGACGACAAAAACGGCGACGGCCGCATCACACCCGACGACGGGCAGGTAATCGGCAACGCCCAGCCCAAACTATTTGGCGGGTTCACCAACCGGGTTAGTTGGAAAGGCATCGAGGTGAGCGGCTTTTTCCAGTTTTCCTACGGCAACAGCATCCTGAATCTGACCAACCAAACGCTGGTAAACACGGGCGACGATCTGCAAAGCAATCAATCCCGGAAGGCACTTCAGCGGTGGCGCAAAGAAGGTGACATTACCAGCGTGCCGAAGTACGTCTACCAGAACACGTTTAATAACTATTCGAGCAGCCGGTATCTGGAAGACGGTTCCTACGTCCGGTTGAAAAACGTGTCGGTTGGCTACAACCTGCCCAAGCCGTGGATCTCGCGCTACAAGCTATCGAACGTGCGGGTGTTCGCGTCGGGCACCAACCTCTTTACCCTCACGCGGTATTCCGGCCCTGACCCCGAAGTAAGCACCCTCGACGGCTCGACAACGGCCCAGGGCATTGACTTTTTCACCTTCCCCCAAGTCAGAACCGTTGTCGCGGGGCTGTCGGTAAATCTCTGATCCATTGTCCATTCGGTCGATTGACTACTCATTATATTCCATGACTCATTTTATTCGATACGGCCTGCTTATTCTCCTGCTGAGCGCGGGTGCCTGCCAGGAAGTGCTGGAACCAAAACCCGTCGATTTGTTGGTCGATGAGTTGGTGCTCAACGAAATTGCCGACGTTCAGCCGGTTCGGTTGGGGATGTATAACGCCCTGCGCGGAACGGCCGCCCCAACGGTTATCGCCGGGGATTTCACCGCCGACTACGTGCAGTTCAATGGTACGTTTAATGATTACCGCGAACTGAGTACCAAGCAGATAACGGCCGCCAACGGTGCCGTTGATCTGTTGTGGCAGTCGCTCTACCGGACCATCTACGTGGCTAACTTCATGCTCGAAAACTTGCCGAAAGTGACGGGCGTTCCCGAAGCCACGCGCAAGCAGGTGCTGGCCGAAGCCCGGTTCCTGCGTGGCTGGGCCAACTTCATCGGGACAAACACCTATGGTGACATTCCGCAGGTGACCACGACCGATCAGGCGGCTAACCGGGTCATTGGCCGAACCGCCAAAGCCACGATTTTGGCGTCGGTACTGGCTGACTTTGAAGCCGCTTTGGTCGATCTGCCTGCTGTAGCGGCCGGTTCGACCAACGCGACGACCAACGCGGCTTTCCTCAATAAAGTCAACTGCCGGGCGGCTTTGGCCCGCTACTACCTGTACCAGCGCAACTGGACCAAAGCCGAGGAGTTGGCATCCTCGGTCATCAATTCCGGCGTTTACGGGCTGGAAACCAACTACGTCGACATTGTGACGAAGGATTTTCCGCGCGAGTCGATCCTGGAGGTGGGCTACAATCTGACCGACGATCCGGGAACGAGTACGTTCGGGCTGAACAACGTATTTGCCGGTCGGCGGGAGGTGACTCCGTCGAACCAGTTGATCCTTTCATTAGTGTCGACCGAGGCCGGGACGCGCCGGGAAACCATCAGCTTCAACACGCTGAACCTGCGCGGCAACGACAACGGCTGGACGGTGCAGAAATACGGGACGGCATCGGCAGAGAACAACAATATCGTGCTGATTCGACTGGCTGAGATGTATTTGATCCGGGCCGAAGCGCGGGCGCAGCTTGGTCGGCAAACCGGAACTACCGGAGCCGTTGCCGACTTGAATGTGCTGCGTACCCGCGCCAAAGCACCGGCCATCACCACCACCGTTCAGGCCGACGTGCTGCTGGCGGTGGAGCGGGAGCGGGTCTACGAATTAGCCTTCGAGGGACACCGCTGGTACGACCTGATTCGTACGGGCCGGGTGCAGGCGGTTATGACGGCGTTTTCGCCCAACTGGAACAGCCGCTATGAACGCTGGCCCATTCCGCAAACCGAAATTCAGCAAAACCCAACGCTGCGCGGGCAACAGAACCCGGGGTATTGAGATGGGGTGCGGCCGGGCCGAAGTCATGCTATCGAAACTAAACACTTGACGGTTTTCATAAAACGCAACCCATGAAACAGGTTATAGACAAAATACAAAAACGCACGGGCTGGGCCGGTCTGTTGATAGCGGCCGTTTTCGGTTGGGCGGCCGTCAGTTGCGAGGAGCAGGACCTGAACCGCACCTTCGAGGGGCCGTATTTCGTGCGCTTCACTGACTCGACGCTGACCGTGAAAGAAAGCCAAAGCCTGCCCGTTGCCATTCGGGTGCATAATGCGGGTCCGGTGCTGACCGAAGCCATCATCGTCAACTACACCGTGAGCGGGTCGGCCCGCGAGGGCAGAGATTATGCCATTGTGGGCACCAAAGGCCGGGTGGTGATTCCGGCCAACAAAAGTTTCGGCGAGATCAGCGTGAAGCTGATTAACAACGCCAATAACATCCTGGAGTCACAGTCGCTCACGTTCGCTTTGACCAACGTTCAGCCAACATCATTACAGGTAGGATTTGGCAAAGAAGGTGCCCTGGGCCGGAAGCTGACGCTGACCATCCAGGATGAGTGCCTGTT
>JAYTAC010000638.1:0-3050 GCA_043737755.1 Spirosoma sp. | reverse complement strand
TGTTTAACAAACTATCATTGATGCTGACTACTCTGAAATTCACCAACACGGGCCGATCGCAGTTTTTCCCCACCGTCCGAAAGCGCGTAGACGCTTATTTCAAAGAAAACAACCTTTCGCCGAACGCCAACGGAGCCATGTGGGCCAAGGTTACTTTTTTCATGACTGGCTACGCCCTGCTCTACGGCCTGATTTTATCCAATCAGTTCAGTAACCTGACCATGCTGGGCCTGGCCATGCTGCTGGGCATGTTTGCCGCTTTCATCGGTTTCAACGTGTCGCACGACGCCATGCACGGCTCGCTGTCGGCTCGTGGCTGGGTCAACGAGTTGTTCAGCAACAGTTTTTACCTGCTTGGGGCCAGTCCTTACGTCTGGAAAATTACCCACAACATCGTTCACCATACGTACACCAACATTCCCGGCCACGACGAGGATATCGAAGTGGCCCCCGGCCTGATCCGGCTGGATCCCGACGAAGCGTGGCGTCCCTGGCAGCGCTACCAGCAGTGGTATGCCTTCCCGGTATATTGTCTGGCGTCGCTGTCGTGGGTGCTGCGAAAAGACTACCTCAAGTTTTTCAAGGACAAGATCGGTCAGACCCAGAACTCCGGGCACCCCCGCCGGGAGTATATCACGCTGTTTGCCACCAAGTTCGCTTACTACATCTTCTTTTTAGCGTTGCCTTACTACATGCTCGACATCACCCTGGGGCAACTGCTGCTGGGTTTTGTGATTATGCACGCTGTGGAAGGATTAGTGCTGGGATTAGTGTTTCAACTGGCGCACGTGGTGGAGGGAACCGCCTTTCCGGTGCCCTCCGAGCGGGGAACCATCGAAGAAGCGTGGGCCATTCACCAGGTGCGGACAACGGCTAACTTCGCGCCCCGCAGTTGGTTGGCTTCATTTCTGTGCGGGGGGCTGAACCGCCAGATCGAACACCACCTGTTTCCGAAGGTGTGCCACATCCACTACCCGGCCGTTGCCGCTATTGTCCGGGAGACAGCCCACGAGTTCGGCCTGCCCTACATCGAAAATCCGACTTTTTCATCGGCCCTGCTGTCACACTTCAAGACGTTGCAGGCGATGGGTCGTCCGGCATTGGCTGATGTCTCTGTCTCACCGATTCGCGTCGGTCAGTTGCAAGAATCGGCATCTGTTTTGTAGGTTTTTTGCGTTTTCGTACAATAGTGGTTAAGTTTCGGGTCGTCAGCAATCCTGAAAGTTGACCACTTTTTTTGTGCGCATACCCACCCCTAACCACCTTTTTCACCCGTACTATGGCTTCTCAGAAAGACCTTGAATTTACCTATTCCACCATCGACACCGTATTCAGGCTGAGCGTCGGCGAAACCGGCGATTACAGCGGAGCCAAGTATGACGGCGATTTTTCGCTTTCTCTCGAAGAAGCCCAGCGCCGGAAACACCAGTTTATTGCCGACAGTCTGCGGATTGGTAAAGACACCACCGTGCTGGACATGGGCTGTGGCTGGGGCCCGTTTCTGACGTATCTCAAAGGCCGGGGGGCACGGGCGCGGGGCGTTACGCTGTCCTCGGCGCAGGCAACCGCCTGTCGGCAGAACGGTCTGACGGTGGAGGTGAAGGACTGCCGCTTGATCCGTCCGTCGGACTATGGCACCTTCGACGCCGTTAGCTGCATTGGCGGCATGGAACATTTCTGCTCCATTGAGCAGTGGCAGGCGGGTCAGCAGGACGCCGTGTATGCTGACTTTTTCAGGAACCTCGCCGATTTGCTGCCCACGGGCGGGCGGTTTTACATGCAGACGATGGTGTTCAGCAAGAACATGATCGACTACCCGGAAATCAGCCTGCAGGCCGACCCGAATTCGGATGCCTACGCGCTGGCCCTGATGATTGCTCAGTTTCCGGGTTCCTGGCTACCCTACGGCCCCGAGCAGGTTATTCGGAACGCCGAACCGCGTTTTAAACTCATCTCCCAAAGCAGCGGCCGGTTGGACTACATCGAAACCATTGGGCAGTGGCGCAAACGATTCCGGGCCTTCAGCCTGAAGAAATATGCCCTCTACGCGTCGCTGCTGCCCCAGATGCTGACCAACAGGGCGTTCCAGGAGATGATCCCGGTGTTCCGGGCAAGCCCGAACCGGGTGTGTTTCGAGCGCGAGACGATGGATCATTTCCGATTGGTTTTCGAGAAACTGTAAACAGTCGACCGGGTTGACTGTATTTCCCGTTGTGTTTTGACCGGTGACTGTCTGCGTTGCCGAACTCAGTACCTATACCGTATGAATGAGCGCTTCAAAATATGGCTTAAACGAGTGGGCTGGCTGGGCTTTTTGTTCTTTCTGATCAAAGGACTCCTGTGGCTGTTGATTCCGTACCTGATCGCTAAAGGTATCCTGTCGGTGTAGGGTAAGCCTACTAAATCTACCGGTTAATAAATGTAGACGCTTCCGGTTGACGATCACCCGGTTAAGATCGTTATATTTGATTGCTAATTGCATATGGAGTAACTGGTGATTAAACCCGATAAGCCGATACGGTTATGGTGTCAGGTGTCTGCGAACCCCTTCGCCGGGTGGGGCAGTGGATCAGTTTGGCCGTTGTTCTGTTGCTGCTGACGGCGACTGGTCTGCGGGCCACGCACATCATCGGGGGCGACATCAGTATGCAGACGGTGGGTACCACGCCCGGTCTGTTCCGCATTCAGCTCAATCAGTACTGGGACCAAACGAAAACAGGGACGGGTAACCGCGACCCGTTTATAACCCTGCTGGTTTACCGGAAACAGAATCCCCGGTTGGTCGACACGCTCCGGCTCAGTCTGCGCGAAGAACTGCCCCTCACGTTCAACAACTCGGCCTGCGCCAAATTGCTCAAACTGAACTTTACCGAGGCCCGCTACAGCCTGACGCACCAGTTCGATCCGGCACTATACACCGACCCCGGCGGCTACTACATTGTGTGGGAACGCTGCTGCCGCAACGACGCCCTGACCAACGCCATCAGTGTCGGGCAGGCGGGAATCGCCATGGTGTTTTACGTAGAGTTTCCGCCCATGCGGGTCAACAA
>JAYTAC010000637.1:0-3051 GCA_043737755.1 Spirosoma sp. | reverse complement strand
ATTGGAAAACAGCGTAGTATAAGCGACTGACTGCTGACTTCCAGCGACCTTCTGCCGTAAGTGCCCGTGCGTCGCTCAACATTTCATCGGAACATTGAAGACGGTAGGCTATCAGAGCCTGCATTGTTTCATTCATAGTCTCACGCCTTCTTCCATTACATTCTGGTACAAGTCGGTCATGGTCAAAAATGGCGTTTGCTTTCTGGATTGAATTACTGTGCTTATGACATGGTTTGTGTTGAATCCAACATCGTACAGATGATCGCGTAATCGGCTTTTGAACGTCCAATTAGGTGACTCGTCGGTCAGGACCAAAAAATCCCAGTCCGAGTCGGTCCGCGCATCGCCCCGCGCCCGTGAGCCGAAGAGCCACACCTCGGCCAATGGATCAATTTGGAGCACGTTGCGCTTGACTTCCAATAAAAATTCGGCGTCGGTCATGGTCGTAATTCAAGCGTTAGTTGGTGTTGATCAGACGTTTGATAATGTCGATGAATTCTTCGGTTTGTGGCAATAAGGGTAGAATGTCTTGCTCAGTAAATTCGATAAATGCCCCGTAGTCGCTCCTGTGACGTGCATCTGATAAGCGACTGTATAGTTTACTCCATTTTACCTCAACATGACCAGCCTTGACAAAATGAAGGTCAAACATAGCCTTCGCACCAGCGTGTGAATTGACGGGGATGTCCGATTTGACTAACAAGGCGGAAACAGCCTGATAAACCGAATAGTACAGCCGGTTGACCGTGCTGAACCAGTCCTTATCTTCGGCCAGATTACGGGAGGTCTGCAAAAGAGCATCGGCCCGTTCGATTCGGTAGGCTATGAGGTCTTCTTTGTAATTACTCATAGCCTGACGCCTTCATTCATTATGTTTCGATACAAGTCGGTGACGCTCAGCCGGGGCCGTTCCCACTCAGGATATACTATTGAACTGATTACCTGACCCGTTTGCAACGACAGATCAGTTAAATGATCGCTAAATACCCATCGCCTGCCGTTACTTAAATCGAGGGCAGTCAGGACCAGAAAATCCCAGTCCGAGTCGGTCCGCGCGTCGCCCCGCGCCCGTGAGCCAAAGAGCCACACTTCGGCTAATGGGTCAATTTGGAGCACGTTGCGCTTGACTTCCAATAAAAATTCGGCGTCGGTCATAGTCGTAATTAGTCTAACCCTGACAGGAATCAAAGTTACGCCGTAAATAGTCCTTCGTTCAACGCATTGAGCGCGTCAGCCTTATAACGTCCGTGCACCAGCATCGACAGGTTGCTTTCCGTGCCGCCGTACGAAATCATCCGAATCGGGATGTGTCTCATTGCATTGAACACCCGCACGGCCACGCCTTCGTTATCAGCACTGAAGTTGCCCACGATACAAATAATCGTCTGGTCGTAATCGGGTTCTTCGAGCGTGCAGAAGGTACTGAGTTCGGCACTGATTTCCTGGATTCGGTCGGTATTGTCAATCGTCACCGATACCGATACTTCCGACGTGGCCAGCATATCGACCGGCGTTTTGTATTTCTCGAAAATCTCGAATATCCGGCGCAGAAATCCATAGGCGTTCAGCATCCGGCTGGAATGAATATACAGGGCCGTGATCCCGTCTTTTGCCGCAACCGCTTTGAATACCTGATCGTTGGCCGATGGCAAGCCGGTACGCTCGGCGATGAGTGTGCCGGGGGCTGCCGGGTCCATCGTGTTTTTTAACCGCACCGGCACCCCGAACATCCGGGCGGGGGTAATGGTGGATGGGTGCAGAATCTTGGCCCCAAAATACGCCAACTCGGCCGCTTCGTCGAACGTCAGTTCGCGGACGGGAGAGGTGTTTTTCACGATGCGCGGGTCGTTGTTGTGCATCCCGTCGATGTCGGTCCATATTTGGATTTCGTCGGCCCGGATTGCCCCGCCAATCAGCGACGCGGTGTAGTCGGAGCCGCCCCGCTTCAGGTTGTCGACTTCGCCACGGGGATTGCGGCAAATAAACCCCTGCGTCACAATAATCTGCTTGTCAGCGTGTTGGGACAGGATTTCAGTCAACCGCTCTTCCGTATACTGAATGTCAGGCTCGTTGTCAGCGTCGATGCGCATGAACTCCAGCGCGGGCAGCAGCACCGACGCCACGCCTTCTTCGGTCAAGTATGCCTGAAATAACTGGGTGCTCAGCAACTCGCCTTCAGCCACTAATTCTTTCTCCTGCCTAAGCGTGAATGGCTCGATACGCGTCAGCGACCGGATAAACGCAAACTCGTTGTCGACGGCCTGCTGACCGGCAGCTTTCCCGGAATCTGTACGGTAGAGTTCGCCAATAAACGTGTCGTAATGCGCTTTCAGGGCGTCGATCTTCGCGTTTGCCCCGGCATCATCGTTTGCTTTGAGCGATTCGCCGATAGCCAGCAAGTCGTTGGTCGTGCCGGAGAGGGCTGACAGGACGACGATTTTGCGGGTGTCGTCGCTCGTAATGAGGGTGCGGATGGACTGCATCCGGCCGGGCTTCCCGACCGACGTGCCGCCAAATTTCCAGACGTGCATAGTGAAAGAATGAATGAACGGTCCGCCGTAGCGGTGAAAGAGCAAATGCAGTAAGGCGATATGTCAATCGCTCTTTCACCGCTACGGCGGACCGTTCATTCACTCTTTCGTTCTTTATTTAAACTGAAAACTGTACACCTGCTTTTGCAGGCCCAGCATTTTGATGGCCGTCATGGCAGCTTCATCGCCTTTGTTACCGTGTTTGCCGCCCGCCCGGTCGAGGGCCTGTTGCTGGTCGTTGGGTGTCAGGACGCCGAATATGACGGGCTTGCCGGTTTTCAGACTGACATTCGTCAACCCCTGCGCTACTGCATGATTGATGTAATCGTTGTGTCTTGTTTCACCCTGGATCACGCAGCCGAGCGCGATTACCGCGTCGACATCGTCGCGCTGGGCAAACCATTGAGCACCTAAACTCAGCTCGTAACTGCCCGGCACGTTGCCCCGAACGATATTCTCCGGTTTTGCCCCGTGCTGTACCAAGGTTCGGTAAGCACCGTCGTAGAGTGCTTCGGTGACG
>JAYTAC010000636.1:0-3055 GCA_043737755.1 Spirosoma sp. | reverse complement strand
CGCGGGCCTGTTCGGGCGTGCTGATGGGTTCCTTCGCGCCCTGTCCAAACACGGTGTAGGCCAGAATGCGCGGGGCCACAATCTCGTTCCGATTGCTTTTGGCGCGGTGGTCGAGCACCCAGTCCAAGCCGTTGCCGCAGCTTGGGTCGCGGATGGTGGTGATGCCGTGGCCGAGCCAGAGTTTGAACACGTATTCGGCGTTGGCTCCCTGATCTTTGCCGCCAATGTGGCCGTGCATGTCCACGAATCCCGGCATCAGGTACATGCCCTCGCAGTTCAGTTCCCGGTCACCGGTGTTCGCCACCGGCCGACTGTTTGGGTCGATGGTCACGCCGGGGTAACCGACCTGTTTGATCTGGACAATCCGGTTTTTCTCCACCACAATATCGACCGGTCCGACCGGGGGTGCCCCTGTGCTGTTGATGAGCGTGACTCCCCGGATGATAAGCCGGTTGTAAGGACCACCGCCCTCGCCCGCTTTCCGAAGCGGGGCCTTCGCGACCTGGGCCGACAGAGAATAGGCCGTGAGGACGAACCCAATGGCAATTGAACAATGAATACTGAGCAGCAGGCGGGCAATGCGAAACATAATGGGGTGGGTTAGGTGGCGTTTTCCAAAACCAAGATACGGGCTTTGCGCGTAACTTTGGCCAAATCAGCCAACGGCATGACGCCAAAATACCCCCGTCAACTCTCCTACGGTGCCAATAATGCCGTGATCGCCCTGTCAGAAACGGAAGTGGGCAAACTCTTCACGGGGGATACGCGCTCAGATATTGGCTCGGAAGCGGAGAAAATGCGTTTGCCAATAGCGTCAATGAACTGGTCGTGCGCTTCGACCGACTCGACCGGAACGAGACGCTACAAGCCGATATGCTGGTGATGGAGCGGCTGTACCCGATTGACTTTCGAACGTATGAAGTCGAGATGCGCGAAATCTGGTGCGATCTCTTCACGGAGCAATTAGCCGAACTACACACCGCCGGATTTGTGCATCGTAATCTGAAACGACCAGCCGGTTTGCCCGGTTTACCCTACGACAATATTCTGCTTACCCCGACTGGACTGCGCCTGATTGACGTGGGGATATCCGTGCTAAAATACCAGGTAGGTCAACGGTTCTTTGATGCGTATGTTCAGCGGGAACTTGCTGAGTTAGCCGAATTTACAGACTACTTCATAACGCGGTGATTACAACCAACCCAGTGCGTTCACTAAAAACCTGACTCATGTTCGTTCAGAAAAACTTTCTGTTGATCGTACTGGCCCTCGCGGTCATGTTTGCCTTCGCGATGAAAGCCACCGTTTTTCAAAACCCGGTCGCACCGGCGGCTTCAGCCGCCGACAAATCAAACCCCAGCTTTGCCGCGTATTGGTTCGCGGGGAAGGCTGAACTCAACCGCTACACGCTCCAACAGGCGCAGTACGGCGCACTCAATCCGGGCGAAGCGGTGCTGATTTTCGTGACCGAAGACTTCAGGACCGATACGCAGGTGAAATCCGAGGAGCCGCCGGGGTCGCGTTCGACCGGCCGCGACAAGTCCGTACCGGTGATGAAGACGAACATGGTCAAAAAATTCGTGACCGGCATCTATGACTACTCGCTGTTTACGTCGGTTTTCACGCCCATCAACAATTCTTCATTTCCCAATACGCTGAAAGTCAGTACGTCGGGGCAGGAGTGGTGCGGCCACAGCTACCTGCAACTCAACTACGCATCGAACGGCTATCATGTCGACGGTAAATCGTATTTCGAGAAAGAAGCAGCGGAAACGTACGACGTGGAGAAAACGATGCTCGAAGACGAACTCTGGAACCGAATTCGGCTCGACCCCACCAAACTGCCCGTTGGCGAAACGCGGATGATTCCGGGAACGATATCGGCCCGGCTGCGCCATAAACGGCTCGACCCGCTGTTGGTGAATGCTAAACTCGCCGATTATGACGGGGTGCTGTTTCCGGGTAAGCTGCTCAAATCCTACACTGTTCAGTATCCTACCGACGACCGGACGCTGATGATCGTGTTTGAGCAGGCGTTCCCGCACAAGATTGCCGGTTGGGAGGAGACCTATAAGAGTAAAGACAACTTGCTGACCTCGCGGGCCGTTTTAACGAAGACAATCCAGTCGGACTACTGGAATCACAACGCGCCCGCCGACAGCACGTTACGGGCGCAATTGATGAACTGATGAGACGCCTGATCACTCTTTGTTTCCTTTCGACGGTTTTGGCTTGCTCCGGCGACCGCGACGCGCCAACGACCAGCACCGACGAGCCAACCTACACGCTGATCTTTCTGGACAAAACCCGCAGCGTCAACGTAGATAATGCATTCGTGCGGCAAAAATACCAGCGGGCACTGACCGATATCATTGAGGAAAACATCCGGCAGAAGGGCGATAAATTGGCCGTTTATTTCATCCACGAAAACACGGCCAAAGCCCGTGCCCTGAACCTAACGGCCCGCACCGAAATGGAGGACGTGTCGGCCGCCAGCCCCACCGACCGCGAAGCCGCCGAAACCGAGTTCAGCCTCGCGCTGAACCGCGAAAAAGCCACGATCCGGCAGCGGGTGCTGCAACAGTTGGTTGCCCAAAACGGTGGCGCATCCAATCAGCAGACTGACATCTGGGCCAGCCTGCCCGTTATCGAAAAGGCCAATGAATCGGGTGCAACGGTGAAAGTCTATTATTTGAGCGATATGGTCGAGAGCGTCCGGGGCGGGGACCGGCGTGATTTCCAGGTGCGTCCGCCCAAAGGCAACGCCCAGGCCGACGAGTGGGCCAAAATCGACGCAAAGCAGTTGAAACGCTACACCCTCGGCTCCCCCGACATTACCATGATTTTACCCTTCGAGCCAAACGCGTCCGTCAAGGAAAATAACCCCGCCGTGACGCAGTACTGGCAAACGCTGTTCTCGGAGTTGGGCGTGGGCACAGTGGCTGAAGAATAGTGCGTTCCCATTGTTATCGGTTTGTTCGACAGATTATTGTTCGCCCGTTTTCTGCAAAAAAGCGGCAATCTCCATGCCCCACGCAATGCCGATATGAATGAG
>JAYTAC010000635.1:0-1074 GCA_043737755.1 Spirosoma sp. | reverse complement strand
CAATGCGGTTTCTTACTCGAACCCAAACTGTTAGATGGTAGCCGGGTTGCGACGCTCGGCGGGCGTTGCCCGTTGAAACGGCGCTTCGTTCAACGCATTTGAGTTGGCAACGGCGGCTGCGTACACAGTCAGACCAAAGCCAATCTTGTTGATGGCATCAGCGATGTTGTACACTAAGTCGATGTTGACGTTCAAACCAGCCAGCAGGTTGCCTGGCAGGAGCATGAACCCGATTGGGTAAATGGCCCAGCCCACCAACACGAACCAACGCAACAGCGATATCGCTTTCAGCGTGGAACGGTCATTGGATGCATCGGCAATTTTCTTGACGTCGCCGAGGTAGATTTCGTAGAGGATACCTACGTAGCCCAGCGACGATACCGTACCCCACAGAATGCTGTTGTCGCGGTCGAGCGACTCGCCCACGTAACCAAACACCAGCATGAACACCGAGTAGGCGATCAGTTTCCACATGGTGCTGATCTTACCGCCGAAGGGCTTGATGATCATGTAGAACTCAACGCACATCAGCGGCACAGTCAGCGTCCAGTCGATGTAGCGGAATTCGGTTGGCGACTGGCCCGTGGCTAAATACTGATCGCGCATGTAGTAATAGTGAACTGATGCGATCATGGTGATCAGACCCGAAATGGTCAGCGACGTTTTCCAGTGGCCTTCTACCTGTGAGCGTTCGAGGAAGAAAAACACCGAAGCGGCAAACATGGCCATGTAGCCCGTGAAAAAGGTAAATCCGACTACGTCTCCCGGACGAAGTTCGCCTACCAGCAACAGCGTTGGCATGTGTAATGTTTCCATGTGTTTTGTTACTTGTAAAGGTTGAAAAATGATTAATTGATTAGTGGTTAACTGCCCCGAAGATATGGATAAATCTATGACAGTGTTGTCTAATCTTTCAGAAAAAAAATTGACGTCGCAGAAAATATTCCTTTGAATACTTGGTAAAATATTGAAAATGAACAATTTACTAAGTTGTCAGGCCTTGCCAATTTGTAAAATGACGCCGGATTCAGCGTGATGCATCGTTGCTCAATTGTTGTGTAAGCTAAATTAAGA
>JAYTAC010000634.1:0-1075 GCA_043737755.1 Spirosoma sp. | reverse complement strand
AATCCTGAAAACGGCCTCGTGCCCGACCGCGCCCCAACGCCCTCATTCAGCAGCATTGCCGCCGTGGGTTTCGGATTGACCTCGTATTTAGTAGGCGTCGAACGGGGTTACGTCACGCGGCAGCAAGCCGCCGACCGAACGCTACGAACGCTGCGGTTTTTTACTAATGCTCCGCAATCCGACAAAGCGACGGGCGTGGCGGGCTACAAAGGGTTTTTCTACCACTTTCTGGACATGAAAACCGGGGAGCGGTTCAAGCAAGTTGAACTATCCACCATCGACACGGCCCTGCTGCTGGGCGGCATTCTGAGCGCCCAATCGTATTTTGACCGGAGCACGCCCGCCGAAACGGAGATTCGCCAACTCGCCGAGCAGATATACGGCCGCGTGGACTGGACGTGGTTTCAGATACGCCCGCCTTTTGTGTCGATGGGCTGGCATCCCGAAACGGGTTTTATCAAGAGCGACTGGACGGGCTACAACGAAGCAGTGCTACTCTATGTGCTGGCCCTCGGCTCACCCACGCATCCCATTGGCCCGGAGGTTTGGCCCGCCTGGACAAAATCGTATCCGTGGGCCACGTTCTACGACCAGCCGCACGTTAATTTCGACCCGCTGTTCGGGCATCAGTACTCGCACTGCTGGATCGACTTTCGCGGCATCCGCGATGAGTACATGCGCGGCAAGGGCATCGACTACGCCGAAAATTCGCGTCGGGCGACGTATGCGAACCGGGCGTATTGCGTAGCTAATCCGGGTAAATGGCAGGATTACGGCCCGACGGTCTGGGGTTTAACCGCCTGCGACGGCCCGAAAGACACGATCGTCAGCGGTCGACATTTTTTCTCCTACCGCGCCCGTGGAGCTGCATCGACACAGGTTGTGGACGACGGAACCCTTGCGCCCACGGCGGCCGGAGGATCGCTGGCATTCGCACCGGAGATTTGTTTACCGGCTCTGCGGGCGATGAAAACGAAGTACGGCCCAAAACTCTACGGCGAGTACGGCTTCCGCGACGCCTTCAACCCGACCTACCGCTACCAGTCAGCTTCTGCGAACGGCTCGACGCAAGCCG
>JAYTAC010000633.1:0-3061 GCA_043737755.1 Spirosoma sp. | reverse complement strand
AAAGTGCCCGATCTGAAACCCCTGCTGCGGGCGTCGGAAGCGGTTGGGCGGGCGTTGAAGCCGGGCGATTACGTCGTCTACGAATCCACCGTGTATCCGGGCTGCACCGAGGACGACTGCCTGCCGGTACTGCTGCAACACACCGGTCTGACGCTCGGGGCTGGCTTCAAAATCGGTTACTCGCCGGAGCGCATCAACCCCGGCGATACCATCCGAACGCTGACGACCATCGTCAAAATCGTGTCGGGCAGCGACGCCGAAGCAACCCAAACCATTGCCGACGTTTACGGGAGCATCATTACGGCGGGCGTGTATACGGCTCCGAGCATCAGGGTGGCCGAAGCTGCCAAAGTCATTGAGAATGTTCAGCGCGATCTGAATATTTCGCTGATGAACGAACTCGCCATCATCTTCGACAAGATGGGTATCGACACGCAGGACGTCATCAGGGCAGCCGCGACGAAGTGGAATTTTATGCCCTTCACGCCCGGTTTGGTCGGTGGTCATTGCATCGGCATCGACCCGTACTATTTGCTTTACAAAGCCCGGCAGTTGGGCTACGACCCGCAGGTGATCAACTCCGGTCGGCGCATCAACGACGGAATGCCCGCGTATATCGCTACCAAACTCCTGCAAAAATTGCTGCAACGCGACAAGAATCCGCGTCAGACGAAGGTGCTCGTGATGGGGCTGACCTTCAAGGAAAACATATCGGATATCCGCAACTCGAAGGTGGCCGACTTGGTGCGCGAACTGATGGCCTATTCCATCACCGTGCACGTGGTGGACCCTCACGCGTCGCCGGACGAGGTGACCCGCGACGGGATGACGTTGGTGGACGCACCTGCCACTGATTACGACGCGGTGATTGTGGCCGTGGGGCACGACGAATACCGGACGCTGGACGCGTCGTACTTTAAATCACTGATGAACGGCGCACCGATTCTGCTGGATTTGAAAGGGCTGTACACGGTGAACGAGGGCGACGCAATCGACTACTGGCGGCTATGAACAGACTATCTACTCTTTGACCCGCCATGACCATCGCCGTTGCTCAGTTGGGTGCCCGAATGAATTACGCCGTTCCGCGCATTGCCGCCCGGCACAACCTGCTGCACACGTTCTACACCGATTTCTACGGCGGCAAAGCCCCTTTCAACTGGCTTCGGCACGTGCCGATGGTGCCGGAGCGGTCGTCCATGCACAAGCTGACGACCCGCCGTCACCCGTCGCTGTCCACCCGAAGCGTTGTTCATTTTCCCGGTTTCGGACTGACGTATCCGTGCCGCCGGGATCGCTGCCGAACGCAGGAGGAGCAACTCAAAAACGCCATCGACGGGGGGCGGCAGTTCAACCGGCGGGTTACCCAGTGCTTACAAAAACAGCCGCTGCCCGACATGCTGTACACGTTCAGCGGGGCCGGGCTGGAACTGCTCCGGTTCGCCAAGGAGCGTGGTATCCGCACCATTCATGAGCAGACGATTGTGAACCATCGCGTCGAACGGGACTTGCTTCGGCGCGAACAGGAGCGGTTTCCGGCCTGGCAACAGACGGGTACGTTCGGGCCGTGTTCCGATGCCAGTATTGAACGGGAGGAGGAAGAACAGGCTTTGGCCGACCGCATCGTTTGTGGGTCGTCGTTCGTGAAGCAGCACAGCAACCGCCCCGCCGATACCTACGTCATTCCGTATGGCGTTGATGGAAATGCGACCGCTGTCCGACTCACGGAGCGTGACCGGAACAGGCCGCTGCGGGTGCTGGTGGTAGGTTACGTGAACCTGCGAAAAGGCTGTGAGTATACGCTCGAAGCGGCCCGCCAACTCACCGGCCGTGCCACGTTCCGGCTGGTTGGCGATTTCGGCATGGTCCCGGAACGGGTGCTGACCGGGTTCAGAAAACACACCGAACTGATTGGCGTGATACCACGGGCGCGGGTGGCCGATCACTACCGCTGGGCCGACGTGCTGCTGCTGCCGTCCGTTTGTGAAGGCTCGGCCACGGTGACCTACGAAGCCCTTCAGCACGGCTTACCCCAGATTGTGACGCCCAACGCGGGTTCGCTGATTCGCCACGGCGAGGACGGGTTTGTGGTGCCGGTTGGTGATGCCGCGTCGATTGTAATGTATTTGGACAAGTTGGCGGGCGACGAATCCCTGCGCCTGTCGATGGCCCGCCGGGCATCGGAAACGGCCAGATTGGCCGATTATGACGCCTACGCCGACCGATTGGGTCAATTCCTGATGGCGCAATGATCTGGCTCTACGCAATCGTCAACGCGCTGATTCTATGGTGGGGATTCCGCTACGCCCGGCGCGTGGGTTACCGAACGGTCATTCCATTTGTAGTCAGTCTGGTATTGCTGCTGGTCTATTGCCTGCTAACGCCGATGTGCTTTTACGCGACGGGCCGCGAAACGGCCACCGGCGACGCGGGCTATTTCCGGTACGTGGGCAAGTCGATAACGGACTATTACGAAATTGGTATGCTGGCCTACTTGATCGCCAACGGATGTTTCGTGGTGGGTTTCGTGCGCAATCACAAGGCCGAATCGGGAGTCGCTGGTAGTGAGGTAGCCGCCCTCTCGTTACCCCGTTTGCGTCGGTTCGTGGTTGTGCTGTATGTCCTGTTCACAGGCATCGTTTTAGCTGATTTATTGATCAGTGGCATCAGCGTAATCGACGTGTTGCTTGGCCAGTCCGACGAGAGTCTGCGGGCTTCGCAGAGTGCCACAAATACCTACTATTTCCGCGCCTTTGCCGATTCCATTATCACCACAATCGTCCTGTACGCGTATTTGCGGGGAAGTCGGCTGACATTGACGCTACTGATCGTACCCGCGTTCGTGCTGTTTGCGCTGCTCGGTTTTCGCTACCGAATGATCCTGACCGTGATTGGCGTGGGACTGATTTATCTCGCCCGGCACGGCACCAACATCAACGGCTGGCGGTGGGTCGGTGTCGGGGTGGTGCTGCTGTATTTCGTCGGTACGATCACGTACAACCGCTGGTTTTTCGTGACCGGCCATTACGACCGGCTGACGTTAAACCCGGCCGAGTATAGC
>JAYTAC010000632.1:0-3071 GCA_043737755.1 Spirosoma sp. | reverse complement strand
TTACCAAATATGGTTTGGTATCCATTTTCAACAAGCAACACTAACTTAGCGAACCGTTTCTGATCCAATCCGGCAGCTGAACGCCATTGGCGTTCATTTTTCAAATCATCAATGGACAACTTCATACGACAAAATTAACCCGTCACAACAAGTCTATTAATGGATCGACAAGACTTCTCTCTGAATCAATCAGTTCGTTGATTATATCGCTCAGTAATTGCATATTCTGTTCACGTTCTGATCGCGTCCACTTGACTCGTGGCTCGTGCCCCATTGATACCGGCGAGAATAGCCAGTGTGTGCTACTCCCTGTTCGGTATGCTGGTATCGGTTCGAGCGTGAGCCGTTTTGATCGAGTAACACACAGCTAATTTAGCCAGGTAGCAGTGATTCTTCAACTAAAATCCCTGTTATACAGCCGACTTCACATTTAACTTAATGCTTCACTTCCCCAACTCCAGCACGACTGCCGTTTTAGCGGGTAGTTTGATCGTTTTCAGATCGTTTATCGTGGCGTCGGTCAGGGCGTTGCGGGCGGTGGTGAAGCCGGTCATGCGCTCGGCGAAACGGGCCGTGTCGAATGAGATTTCCTTGTCGTTGGTGTTGGTGGCGACCATCACGGTTTTGCCTGCATCATACCGGAAATAGACGTAGGTACCCTCCTGCGGCAGATATTGCATCAGCTTACCCGTGTGCAGCACCGGGTTGTCGCGCCGGTAGGTGGCTAACTTGCGCACGAAGGAATGGGCGTCGTTTTCCTGTTTGCTTCGCCCGGCGGTCTCAAACTTGTTGGCTTTGTCGCCGGGGAAGCCACCCGGAAAGTCGCGCCGGACTTCGGCATCCGACGGGTCCTTGAAGTTCTTCATCAGTATCTCGGTGCCGTAGTACATACTCGGAATGCCACGCGTGGTGAGCAGCCACGTCAGCCCGATTTTGTACTTGTCGTAATCATCGCCAATCACTGACAGATACCGGTCCGTATCGTGGTTGTCCAGAAAGGTCACGAGCTTGTTGGGGTCGACGTACACGGCGTCCTGCGCCAGTGCCTGGTAAAACCGGTTGACGCCGTCGTCCCAGCTAAACTTTTGCTTCAGCGCGTCGAGCATGGCGGCATAGACGACGAAATCCAGTCCCCCCGGCTGGTTCGACTTGAACGGGAAGTTGATGGTGTTGCGGGTGTAGTATGACTGGTCGACCACGTTGTTGACCCACGACTCGCCGAAGATATGAATGTTGGGGTACTCCTGCATCAGGGCCGCGTTACAGCGGTTCATAAACGGCATGTCGTTGTACATGTACGTATCGACCCGCCACGCATCGACGCCAAACTCCTCCACCGTCCAGAGCGCGTGCTGAATCAGGAAGTTGGCCACGAAGGGGTTATTCTGATTCAGGTCGGGCAGGAAGGGCACAAACCAGCCGTCGAGTGTGACGCGCCGGTCGGTTTCGGACCCGTGCGGATCGGTGATGGGCTGGTATTTGTAGGACGTGTTGGTGTAGGCGGGCCACTGGTGGAGCCAGCTTTTCATGGGCATGTCTTTCAAAAACCAGTGGTTGATGCCGCAGTGATTATACACCGCATCCTGCACCACTTTCAGCCCGGCCGCGTGGGCCTTCTGCACAAAATCTTTGTAGGCCGCGTTGCCGCCCATGCGCCGGTCCACGGCGTAATGATCGGTGAATCCGTAGCCGTGGTAGGCCGAGCGCATAACCCCGCCTTCGTTAGTGAGGGGCTGGTTGTTTTCCAGCACGGGCGTGAACCAAACGGCCGTGACGCCGAGGTCTTTGAGGTAATCGAGGTGCTGCCCGGCCCCGGCCAAATCCCCCCCGTGCCGGTAGAACGGGTTGGCGCGGTCGGCGTTGGGATCGGCCATGTCCGCGAGTTTGTCGTTGCTCTCGTCCCCGTTGGCGAAACGGTCGGGCATGGCCAAATAGATAAAATCAGCCGCCGTCACGCCCTGACCCTTCAGCGATTTGTCCCGCGCCCGCAGCGCAAACGGCTGGGTGAGCGTCTGAGAACCGCGCTTGCCCACGAGTTGGATCGTACCGGGTTTAGCCGTGGTGCTGATGGTCAGGTCCAGAAAGGCGTAGTTGGGGTTTTCGGCAGTGTGCGCTTTTGTCAGTTTCACGCCCGGATAGTTGACCGTGTACGACAGCGTTCCCGCGTTGGGGCCGTAGACGAGTAACTGCACATTCGGGTTTTTCATACCCACCCACCAGTTTGTGGGGTTCACCCGCTGAATTTGGGCGTTCTGAGCAGAGACTGCCCGACTAAAGATGCACAGTGAAAGCAACAGACAGAAGCAGAATCTATTCATGGGATTCGTTTTGATTTAGTGGGTTCTCAACCGGGCGGGACCGAACTATTGACCGGCAAAAATAACCGAAGTTTTCGCTGGTAAAGACCCTAATTTTGCGCTACTGCCAACAAACCACCCGCCCGACGCTATGAATACGACCCACGTTGTCCCAGTTACGGACAAGCTGATCATCTACCAGATTTTCACCCGGCTCTTCGGCAACCAAAACACAACGAACATACCCAACGGCTCCCGCGATGAAAACGGCGTGGGCACTTTCAACGACATCAACGACGCGGCTCTGCAATCCATCCGGCAGTTCGGCGCATCGCACGTCTGGTACACGGGCGTTATCGAACACGCCACCCAAACCGACTATTCCCAATTCAGCATCCGCCCCGACGATCCAGCCGTGGTGAAGGGCCGCGCCGGGTCGCCCTACGCCGTCAAAGATTATTACGACGTCGACCCCGACCTCGCCGTCAGCGTGCCCGACCGCATGGCCGAATTCGACGCCCTCGCGCAGCGCACCCACGCCCACAACTTGCAGGTCATCATCGACTTTATCCCGAACCACGTGGCCCGGCAATACGGCTCCGACGCCAAACCCGACGGCGTAGCAGACCTCGGCCAAAACGACGACACAACGGTGAATTTCTCGCCGAACAACAATTTTTATTACCTGCCGGGGGAAACGTTTGTGGTGCCGGATGGTATCACGGTGGTGCGGCATTCCGACTTCAGTCCGTCTCGTGTCAATGAAGACGGACT
>JAYTAC010000631.1:0-3075 GCA_043737755.1 Spirosoma sp. | reverse complement strand
CTCCGCGCCGATTATAAGCACGAACTCGTTGGCGAACGGCTTCTGACGACGCCCGCCCACTATGCCTACCTCAAAATTGCCGAGGGCTGCGACCGGCCCTGCTCGTTCTGCGCCATTCCGCTGATGCGTGGCAAGCACATGTCGCGGTCGATTGACGAGCTGGTCCTGGAAGCGCAATCGCTGGCCCGGCGGGGCACGAAAGAGTTGATTCTGATTGCGCAGGATTTGACGTATTACGGATTAGACATCTACAGAAAACGTAACTTAAACGAACTCATTGACCGATTAGCGGGTGTCGACGGCATCGAGTGGATTCGGTTGCAGTACGCCTACCCGTCGGGGTTCCCGATGGAGATTTTGGACGTGATGCTGGAGCGTCCGAACGTGTGCAACTACCTCGATATGCCGCTGCAAACCGGCTCAACGGAACTGCTCAAACTGATGCGCCGGGGCATTACCCGTGAGAAAACCGAAAGCCTGATCTACTCTATCCGCGAACGCATCCCGAACATCACCCTCCGCACAACGCTGATTGTGGGTCACCCCGGCGAAACCGACGCCCATTTTGCCGAAACGTACGATTTTGTGGAGCGGATGCGCTTCGACCGGCTGGGCGTATTCACCTACTCGCACGAAGACGACACGCACTCGTTTTCGATGGCCGACGACGTTCCGGCCGACACCAAGCAGGAACGAGCTGACGAATTAATGGATTTGCAGCAGGGCATCTCCCACGAACTGAATCAGCAGAAAGTCGGGCAAACATACAAGGTCCTGTTCGACCGCAAAGAAGGCGGCTACTTTATTGGCCGTACCGAAGCCGACTCACCCGAGGTGGACAACGAAGTGCTGGTTCCGGCGTCCGGTCAACATGTGCGTTTAGGCGACTTTGCCAACGTGCGCATCGACCGGGCCGAGGAGTTTGATCTGTATGGAGAGGTGGCAAAAATTACGCTATGAAACTGACTGACAGCGAAGTAACATCAATAGGGCATTATTTAAGGGATAAGCCCGTAGTAAGAGCTTACGTCTTCGGCTCATACGCCAGGGGGGAGGCTGATGCGCTGAGTGATCTGCACTTGTTACTGGAATTAGATTGTAGTCAGCCGATAGGTCTCGAATTTATCGGTATGAAATACGATTTGGAAGATCAGCTTTGTAAGTCAGTTGATTTGGTTTCGGCAAACGCGGTGTCCCCCCGTATTCGTCCTTTTATCGACCAGGATAAGCAACTCGTCTATGAAAGGACGCTTCGGTAATAAGCAACGGATTGAGCACGCGCTTGATGCCATTGTAGAAATAGAGAACTACGAACCTTGCGAGTTTCCTCATCGTTTCCCCAGTAAATCTTACCCTGCATGGACTGTCAGTACCTGCCGCTTGCATCCACCGGCCAGTTTTCTCTACTTTTCCTCGATTATCTCGATCAAAAAGATACTTTACAGTCCTTCTACAGCCGTTTTCCTACGCTTCCTGCATTTCAACGTCAGATAGACGAGCGCGCGTTTGACGTGCAGAAACGGCAGGTTTTGGTCGATGTGCTCGAACGACAATATCAGCACATTCCCGACAAACCCGATGTGTCGGTCCTGCTTCAGCCCAACACGTTCACGGTTACGACGGGCCACCAACTGAGCATTTTCACGGGACCGCTCTACATCATCTACAAACTCATCACGACGATCAAGCTGGCCCGGCAACTCAAAGTGGCTTATCCAGATTACAATTTCGTGCCGGTATATTGGATGGCAACGGAAGACCACGACTTCGCCGAGATCAATCATTTTTCGCTGTTCGGCAAACACCACGTCTGGCAAACGGAGCAGCGTGGGGCCGTGGGCCGCATGAATCCGCAGGAGATGCAGGCGTTGTTCGACCAGATTCCCGAGAAGCTGACCCTGTTTGAGACGGCTTATCTGAAACACAACACGCTGGCCGATGCCGTTCGCTACTACGTAAACGAACTGTTCGGAGCCGAGGGGCTGATTTGCGTAGACGCCGATGACAGCGAACTCAAACGTGTTTTTGCGCCGGTCATGCGCGACGAACTCATCCGGCAAACGTCCGGTCATCTGGCTCAACAACAGACGGAAAAACTGTCTTTGCTGGGCTACAAAACGGTTATTTCCCCCCGCGATATCAATCTGTTTTACCTTGACGATCAATTACGGGAGCGCATCGAGTACCAGGACGGGACATACAGGGTGCTGAACACCAAACTCCGGTTTTCGGAAGGCGAACTACTGACGCTGCTGAACGAGCACCCGGAGCGGTTCAGCCCGAACGTGGTGCTGCGACCGCTGTATCAGGAAACGATCTTGCCCAACTTAGCCTACATCGGCGGGCCGTCGGAGGTGCCGTACTGGTTGCAGTTGAAACCCGTGTTCGACCAGTTTCAGACGCCGTTCCCGATGCTGATGCCGCGCAATTTCGCGACGTATGTGCCTGCCGTGAGTGCTAAACGCATTCGAAAATTAGGGTTGATGCCAGACGATCTGTTTCGGGATACAATCACGCTCAAACGGGACTTTGTGGAGCAGCACACCAGCCATGCGCTCAAATTCGACACCGAAAATAAAGCCATCAGCAAAGCACTCGACGCCATACTGCACAAGGCACAAATGGTCGATCCGTCGCTGGAACGGGCGGTTTTGGCCGAAACGAAGGGATTTGCGAACGCGGTAGCCCGGCTTCAGAAAAAGATGCACCGGGCTGAGGAGCGCAATCAGGAAACGGGTGTGCGGCAGTTGCTGGCCGTCAAAAATGAATTATTTCCCAACGGCGGTTTGCAGGAACGGTCCGAAAACTTCCTGACGTTCTACCTCAACGACCGCTCGTTTCTGCAAAAAATGCTGTCGGCCTTCGACCCGTTCGACTACCGAATGCAGCTTTGTCTGGAATAGAACTGACTATTCGCCACCGGCCCGCAACAATGACCAAGTCAGCCCTGCGACACCAGTTTCTGGCCCAACGCCGGGCCTTGTCGGCGGAGGACGTAGCGAGCCGGAGCCGGGCAATTGCAGAACGGCTCTTCGGAACATTTTTGGCCGATACGAAAAAACTAACCATCGTCCA
>JAYTAC010000630.1:0-3075 GCA_043737755.1 Spirosoma sp. | reverse complement strand
TATCAGCCCACCGTCGCACGGGCGACCCCGTTTAGCGTTGGGGCAAAGATAGCAGCACCCCAACACCAACACACGCAAACACCGTTCGCCCACATCGTCTGGCTAAATTTTCGTACCTTCGTAGTCTTGTTAAATACTGTTAAATTTCCCCGATAGGGATGAAAGAAGACATTGACCCCGGCAATCTGCCCCAGCACATAGCCGTTATCATGGACGGAAACGGACGCTGGGCCAAACGGCAGGGAGCCGCCAGAGTATTCGGGCATCATAATGCCATCAAGGCCGTGCGGGAAACAACGGAAGGCTGCGCCGAACTGGGTGTGAAATACCTGACCCTCTACGCGTTCTCGACCGAAAACTGGAACCGCCCGAAATACGAAGTCGACGCACTCATGACCCTGTTGGTGCACACAATTCGGGGAGAGATAAAGACGCTGATGAACAATAACGTGCGGCTGACGACCATTGGCAACACCGAAAGCCTGCCCGCCGACTGCCAGAACGAGCTCGCCGAAGCCATGCGCGAAACAGAGCACAACACCGGCCTGACGCTTATTCTGGCCCTTAGCTACAGTGGCCGGTGGGAAATTATCGAGGCCGTGCGGCAGTTGGCAACCGAAGTGCGCGAGGGTCGGCTGATGCCCGACGAGATCGACGACGCGTTGTTTGGACAGCATCTTACCACGGGCGGCATTCCCGACCCTGAACTGATGATTCGGACCAGTGGCGAAATGCGCATCAGCAATTTTATGCTCTGGCAATTGGCTTATTCAGAACTGTACATGCCCGACGTGCTGTGGCCCGATTTTCGCAAAAACCATCTCTACGAAGCCATTCTGAACTACCAGCAGCGCGAACGCCGGTTCGGCAAAACCAGCGAACAGGTCGTCAGGTAACCGAAAGTTTGCCGCTGCCAACGAACGGATGCCTAATTCAGCCGGGCGCATTCCAACCAAACCATCCGAAACAGACTCCACGCAGGTAACTCTATTACGTATTACAGCTTTGAAACACTCTATAAAAGTCATCCTGGGAGTTGCCGTGCTGCTCCTCAATCTGTCGATTGGGTTAGCGCAGGTGCGTGTCGGCGTTGGCGCAGGTCAGGGAACCGAACCGACGGCCACCACCAACGACCTGCTCAACTACGCCAATCCCAAAGACTATGAAATTGGTGGGTTGAGCGTAACCGGCACCAAATACCTCGACCCCAATTCGCTTGTTTCATTGGCGGGCCTGAAAACGGGCGACAAAATCCGCATTCCGGGCGAAGCCGTCGGCTCGGCAGTGCGCAAACTGATGGAGTCGGGTCTGTTGGACAACGTCGAGATGTTCGCCACCAGCGTTGTCGACAACAAAGTGTCGCTGATGTTCCGGGTTCAGGAGCGGCCCCGGCTCTACAAAGTGTCGTTTCTGGGCATCAAAAAAGGCGAACAGGATCAGTTGAAGGACAAAATAAAACTGAACCTGGGCAAGATCGTGACCAACACGATTACCAAAAATACCCAGATGGCGGTGCGCAAGTTCTTCATCGACAAGGGCTACCTGAACACGAAAGTCAAAATCACGACCGTGCCCGACAGTGCCCGCAACAACGCCACGATGCGTGTGCTGGTCGACAAAGGGCAGAAAGTCAAAATCGCTAAAATCACCTTCGACGGACGCAACGAGGTGGATGAGTCGGCAGTTCGGATGAAAATGAAGAGCACCAAAGAGATGCGCTTCGGTCGCCTGTTCAGCCCGTCGAAGTTCGTGCCCAAAAAATACGAAGAAGACAAGCAGAAGCTCATCACGTACTACAACAAACTTGGCTACCGCGACGCCGTCATCGAGCGTGACACCCTCATCAACACGGGGCCGAACACCATTAACCTCAACATTACCGTAAACGAAGGGCGGAAGTACTACTACCGCAACGTGGAATTTTCGGGCAACTACCTCTACAAAGCCGAGCGGCTGCGTGAGGTGCTGGGCGTGGTGAAAGGCGACGTGTATGACCCCGAAGACCTGGACAAGAAGCTGAACGGCAACCCCGGCCAGGATTTGAGTTCGCTCTACATGGACGACGGGTATCTGTACTACAACGCGCAGCCCGTTGAGAAAGCCATCGACGGCGACTCCATCGACCTCGAAATCCGCATTTTCGAGGGCAAGCAGGCGACCATCAACCGGGTTATCCTGAACGGCAACACCAAAACCAGCGACCACGTCGTAATGCGGACCGTGCGGACGTTGCCAGGACAAAAGTTCTCCAAAACGAACCTGATCCGTACGCAGCGCGAACTATCGACGCTCGGCTACTTCGACCCCGAAAAAATCGGCATCAACCCCGTTCCGCAGAGCGACGGAACAGTCGACATCGAGTACACAGTGGAAGAAAAGCCTTCCGACCAGATCGAACTGTCGGGTGGCTGGGGCGGCTACGTGGGCTTTGTGGGTACGCTGGGCCTGACGTTCAACAATTTCTCGGCCCGTAACATCGGCAACCTCAGCGCGTGGCGTCCGCTGCCGGCCGGCGATGGCCAACGAGTGCAGTTGCGCTTCCAGGCCAACGGTGCTCAGTATCAGGTGTATTCGCTGTCGTTTACCGAGCCGTGGCTTGGTGGCCGCAAACCCAATGCGCTGTCGGTCAGTGCCAGCCACACGGTGTATCAGACGTTTTATGACCCGCTCGACCCATCCAGCCTGTATCAGGGGCTAAAAGGGCGCAAGCCAACGGGTTCCTACACCAACACGGCACTCACGGTCGGCTTGGGGCGGCAGTTAAAAGTCCCGGATGATTTTTTCTCGTTGACGCACTCGCTGTCGTTTCAGCGGTACAACCTGAACAATCTCGATATTTTCCAGAACGGCTACCGGAACGGCATTTCAAACAACTTCACCTTCAACACGACACTGTCGCGCAACAGCATCGACAACCCGCAGTTCCCCCGTGCTGGCTCGTCGTTCACGCTGAGCGGTACGTTTACGCCCCCCTACTCGGTATTCCGCAAGGTATCGCTCGAGTCGGCAAGCCCGGAGGAAAAGTTCAAGCTCGTGGAATACCACAAATGGATGTTCGACGCGAGTTGGTTTCAG
>JAYTAC010000629.1:0-1085 GCA_043737755.1 Spirosoma sp. | reverse complement strand
TTAAAACAAATGCTGATCGCCAACCAATCCGCAGCCCTGATTGAAGTGGACGGGGGCGTCGGCCCGAGCAACGCGTCGGCCCTGATTAGTGCCGGAGCCGACGTGCTGGTGGCGGGCAATTCGGTATTTGGGGCCGACGACCCGCTGGACGCCATTCAGCGGCTTAAACACAGTTACCGGCCAATGCTGGCCTGACCAACCCGGCGGGTGCCCAGTATTGCCGATTTTACCCAATTGATGCGCTAACGACCCACATGAAGAGATACCACCTGACCATTGTTCTCAGCCTTTACTTACTGGCAACGGCCTGCCGCAATACCCCCAACGAAACCACCCAAAACACGGCTTCGGCCGATACCACCTCAACGGCCCCACCCGCCCCGGACTGGGCTAAAAACGCCACTATTTACGAAGTCAATACCCGCCAGTTTTCGGCTGAGGGCAACTTCAAGGCCGTCGAGGTCCAGTTGCCCCGGCTCAAAGAATTAGGCGTCGACATTCTCTGGTTCATGCCTATTTATCCCATCAGCCAGAAAAACAAAAAAGGATCGCTGGGCAGCCCCTACGCCGTGGCCGATTACAAAGCCGTTAACCCCGCCTACGGCACCCTCGCCGATTTCAAAAAATTAGTTACGCGGGCGCACGCGCTGGGACTGCGCGTGATTCTCGACTGGGTGCCCAACCACACCGGCTGGGATCACGTCTGGGTGAAGCAGCACCCCGACTGGTACACCCTGGTGAATGGTAAAATGACGGCACCCATCGACCCGAAAACCAACAAACCCACCGACTGGACCGATGTGGCTGACCTCAACTTCGACAACCCCGACTTACGCAAAGGCATGATCGAGGCCATGCAGTATTGGGTCAGAGAGTGCGACATCGACGGGTATCGCTGCGACGTGGCCGGTTTCGTACCCAATGATTTCTGGACTGAAGTGCGCCCTCAGTTGGACAAAATCAAAACCGTGTTCATGCTCTCGGAGTGGGAAGATGAGCCGGACCACTTCAAAAGCTGTTTCAACATGAACTACGGCTGGGCCATGCACAGCCTGATGAAAGCCATAACCAAAGGCGACCGCACC
>JAYTAC010000628.1:0-1085 GCA_043737755.1 Spirosoma sp. | reverse complement strand
GCCGGTAGAGCGCGACTGGCTTGCTTTTTGATGCAGCGGACTATGAACGAACGAATAGCATCGTATGCGCTTGTCCCTGTTTTTGTGCTTTATCTTCATCGCCCACGCGTCTTTTGCTCAGGATACGCTCCGGTCGGAGGCTAATCGGGCGGGTGCGTTCGTTCAGATCGACTGGGAGAACGATGCGTTTCAGGTTCGGCAGCGAAACATAACGGATCGGTATTACAGCAACGGCCTGCGGGTGAGTCATTTGAGTAATTACTGGCGCAGATGGCCCACGCAGTACGCGCTGCTCAAACTGCTCCCACGGGACGGTCGCACGTACAACGCGCTGTATTCGTTCGCCGTTGGGCAGGAAATATACACGCCCCGCAATACGAAAATCGCCCGTCGACCGCTGTATCCCAACGACCGCCCGTATGCGGGTTACCTCTACGCATCGTGGGGGCTAACTACCACCGACCCCATCGGTGCCCGTCGGCTAACCTCGTCACTGACCCTCGGCATGATCGGTTCCGCGTCGGGGGCGGCCGAAGTGCAGCAGCGTTTGCACGGTTTGCTGGGCCAGTACGTGCCGGTTGGCTGGGGTGCGCAAATGAAAAACGACCCGGTTATCAGTTATTCTGTGCGCTACGAAGGGCGGATAATCCGGCGGTTCGCATCGGCACTCGACGTTATTGGCGACGTCGAAGGAACTGTCGGTTCGCTGATGAACGGGGCTGGTATGGGCGGTACGCTGCGGATTGGACTGTTTAGCGACTACTTCCAGAACCCTGCCGGACTCGACGCCGGGGGAACGGACCCGCGAAAATTTCAGTGCTACGCCTTCGTGCGGGCGGGTTTTCGGGCCGTGCTGGACAACGCGCTGCTCCAGGGCGGCTGGCTGAACGGAGCTAAAAATTACTACGCCCTGCCCGCCGTCGAGCTGAAACATTTCTACGGTCAAACCGACGTTGGGGGCGTGATTACGGTCAGGAACGCGCAGCTTACCTTCACACAGCACCTGCGCACGGCCGAGTTTGTGGGGGCACTACCCGATCAGTGGGGGCACCTCAGCCTCCTGGTCGGGGTGGGGCGGTAGGGGT
>JAYTAC010000627.1:0-3086 GCA_043737755.1 Spirosoma sp. | reverse complement strand
AATTATGTACAAAAAGGCAAAGCAGCAGACAAACTAAATCTTTAGTTGCTTACCGTATAAATCCGCCCATTTGGAAGAAGAACCCCAAATACTTCGGTAACGGCGAGGGAATGACGGTGTATTCGGGGCTGGACGAGGCCGGCCAGCTCATCTACTCGACGGTGTTCAATGCCGCCGACCGGGAATCGCCTTACGTACTGGACGTGATGCTCTACAACGAGGTTCTGCAGACCGATGCCCATGCCACGGATATGCACGGGTTTTCCGAACCCAACTTTGCCCTGTCGGGTCTGTACGGGCTGCAACTGCGCCCCCGCTTCGTCACCATCCACACCCAGCAGCTCTTCAGCCTGGATGCGGTGTCGACCTACAAGGCGGAAGGGTACACGATCACGCCGGTCAAACGAGTGGACCACGAGCATCTGGTGAGCCAGTGGGACGATGTACTGCGGCTGGCAGCTTCCATCCGGCTGGGGTACGTGAAGGCCTCCACGATTCTGAAACGGCTCAACCGCACAGGTGGCCCTGTCGTATGCCCGGCAGCATCCGCTGTACCGGGCGTTGAAAGACCTGGGGCGGCTCTACAAGACGGAGTATATTCTGCGCTACATCGACGATGCGGACCTGCGGGAATCGGTAGAAGAGATGCTGACCCGGGTCGAGCATTCCAATAAGTTCGGCAGTGCCGTCACGCTGGGTAACAATCAGGCTTTCGGCTGGCAGAGCTATCAGGAAGGCAAGATTGCAACTGGCTGTAAACGGCTCATCATGAACGCAATAAACTTTTATAATCTGCTGTACCTGACGGAGAAACTACGTCAGTGTCCAACTGAAAGTGAGCGGGCGGAGCTGCTGAGGACGATTCTGCATTCCTCCACCCACACCTGGCACCACATCAATCTGGGCGGGGAGTATGACTTCTCCGAGTCGCCGTCCGGGGAGCCGGTCTTCGATCTGGACGCGTTGATTGCCTTTCCCCTGCCGGCCAACATTCGTCGTCAATAGGCGGAGGGACCGACAGGATGAGGATTTATGTACGATTCTGCAAAACTACCCTATCTTCGCCCGTGAAACACCCAGGGCCCTCCATCAATAGATCAATCCTGGCGGGGTCAGCCACCGCCATGAAGTACGTCTCCTACTACCGGGTCTCTACCGCCAGCCAGGGTAAATCAGGCCTGGGCCTCTCGGCCCAGCGCGAGATCGTCCATCGCTTTGTCAAAAAGGAGGATGAGCTGCTGGCTGAGTTCGTCGAAGTCGAGTCGGGCAAGCGCGCTGATCGGCCCCAGCTGGAAAGGGCCATCGCCCTGGCCAAACAGCAGGGAGCCCGCCTGCTGATCGCTAAGCTCGACCGGCTCAGCCGTAACGTTTCCTTTATCTTCTCGCTACGTAATTCGGAGGTCGACTTTGTGGCTTGTGATATTCCCGATGCTAATACGCTCACCGTGGGCATCATGGCCGTGCTGGCCCAACACGAACGGGAGCTGATTGGCGAGCGTACCCGGGCGGCCTTGCAAGCCAAAAAAGCCCTAGGCTTTAAGCTAGGTACGCCCAACCTGACACCCGCCATTAGCGAACTGGGCCGACAGGCACACCAGCACAACGCCCGCACCCATCCGGCCAACGTGCAGGCGGCCGAGCTCATCCGGCTTTATCGAAAGGAAGGGCTCCCCTATCAGGCTATTGCCGATAAGCTCAACCACATAGGCTTTCGCACCCGGCGGGGCAAGCTGTTTGCCCCCATGAGCGTGCAGCGACTGGACCGATCAGTAGTAACCCAGGCATAGAGCTCAACTGGTTTAGGCATTATTCGCGTCAGGCAGGGGATCAGAGCCAGCAAGCCCCATGATCCAATCGTCGACTCTTCTTCGGTCGTCGCCAAAGGTCGGGTTATGCAGCAGCTTAATGCTCGGATTCATCCGGCCAATGTACAGACAGCCGAACATCCGACTGTATCGAGAGGAGGACTTGGCCTATCAGACCAATGCCGACCGGTTAAATGGGATGGGATTATCTACCCGGCGAGGCAAAGTGTTCCTGCTTACGAGCATGCAGCGCCTGGATGGACAACAGACGCTTTGAAGCCAACCACGAGCGTATATTATTCACTACTGTCCCAAAGGCCCCTCAACGGCTTATTTCGTTCCGGTAGAGCTAAATTTATAACCCTGGCAGTTAACAAAGAGCTTTGCCACTTTATCAAGACTTATTTACAACCTGACTATCAGGTGCACCAATACGTAGATTTTGGTAAAGGCTGCGCGTTAGGCAGCGGTGATCCCTGATATGGCCCAGCGCTCATGAAAAACAAAAGCGGTTTCCCAAACGGTTTGTCTCCGTTGCACTACCGGTTTGTAAACCGTTTAGAAACCGTTTTATCCCAGTAATTTATCCGCCGGAAAAGCGGCAGGGAAGGATACCAGCACTGAACGGTGTGCAGCAGTAAAACGAAGCAACAACGCCGGAGAGCACGTACCACCGCCGACCGACGTGGCGCCAAGAGCGACACCGTCCAAACTCATCTATGTTGTTGATTACTAATATTTTAGGAATTTATCGTTGTCGAAAGCTTTCTTCAGCCCGATGTAAGCTACCAACGGTCACTCACCTATCTGCCGACGAAGTGCCTCGCCTTCAAACGGTTTACCGGCTAACGGCCCCATCACGCACCAGTCGAACAGACCGGCAGAAAGTGGCACCAGACTAATGCCCAGCAGGGGCAGATTTGGCTTTCTCGCGCCGAGTAAACTCATACCAGCTAAAGTCAATCCGGCGGCAATTCGTACTACTCTGCCAGTTGGACTGGCAATGAATCTAAAAAAATCATTCATGGCGTTGGTCGTTAGACTGCGACTATTTGATAAACAAGCCTGGTATAGAGAACCCGATCAGGATCAAGTCCGGGTGTTCACTCGTAGTAATGTGAATCAAGAGTAGAAAAACAGCAAACGCAGCGCAGAGAGTATGTTTGTAGAATGCTACAACTACGACTCATTGCCCTCTACGACCACGTTTGCCAGCACTATGCTACGCACCCCGCACTACATTTCCAACGAATGAGCAACAATCACACCCCTGACTTCACC
>JAYTAC010000626.1:0-1089 GCA_043737755.1 Spirosoma sp. | reverse complement strand
GTGGAACTGCCGCAACCCTTCAGCCACACAAATCACGTAAAGTACCACGACGATAGCCACCAACAGCCGAATCTTTTTAGACGAGCTAAATCCCAACTCTTCCAGGTCGAAGCCGTTGCTTTTGAGGTGTTTGAAGAAACATTCTGTCGTCCACCGAATCCGATACCGTTGGGCAATGGTCTGTTTAGACCAACATAGATTACTCACCAGTAAGACCAAAGGGTCCGCACTTTGCGGACCATCCTGATGGCACAGGGCGACAAACTGATAGCGGTGACCGGCCAGCCGCAACGGCGGACCGTTCGAACCACTGACTCACCACGCGGCCCCGCAAGGCCCGCTTGAGCAGGGAACTGTAGGCCCTGCCACCTGCCGCAATATCGGCCTTGTAGGACTCTTTGGAGAGTCGAATGATGAAATTGATATTCTGCTGGGTCAGAAAGGCAAACCACTCTTTTCCCTCGTACTCCCGGTCGGCCAGCAAACAGAAGCCCTTTAGTGGGTAGAGTCTGATGGCCTGCTGAAGTAGTCGTTTACGTTCCTGCTGAGAGGAGTGGCCCTTTTTAGCCAAATTGTGCCACAACAAGGGTAAGCTAACGCCCCGATATACCAGGCAGAGTACCAACAGGTGAATCTGGTATTTTCCGAGTTGCCAGCTTGTTCCATCCAAGGTCAAGTACCCGCTTTTTGAGCGACCATCCCACCGTTTTACATAGTCTAACATCCAGATAATTAGCCATCGCTTCGGCGCTCCGATTCCAACGTTTATTTTGGGCTGTTTTGTCGGCAAAGAATCGGGTCAAACGTCGGTAATGGGAATCGGTTTTGGTCTGTCGATTTCCCAGCAGAAGGCCCAGGTGGTTCTTGAGTTTATTCAGGTTGAGGGTCTCCTTGATGAGGATGGCGCAACCCACTGCCAGCAAATTGTTGAGCAGGGCTGGGGAGAGATGTTGGGCTAAATCCTTACCGGGCCGCCGGAGCGGATTTGTCCAAGAGCGAGGAGCGAAGTCGGGCAATGTGAGTCACGTTACAAAGCACGTACTTCGCCCTCGCTTTTGCTATCCTAAGCCCCCAATGTCCAGCACTGAG
>JAYTAC010000625.1:0-3092 GCA_043737755.1 Spirosoma sp. | reverse complement strand
CTCCGTCGACGCCCGAATTATCGGCCAACGGCGAACACGCGGGTACGTTCCGGTACGAGATCGGCTCGCCCGACCTCCGGTCCGAAACTTCGTGGCAGAGTGATCTGGGCATCAATTATGAGTCGCCCGGCGTGACTGCCACGGCCAGCCTATTCCGGAACCGGATCGACAATTTCACGTATTCGGAGAAGGTTCTCGACCGTTTCGGCCGCGATTCCATTGTAGACCCCGCCCGTCCGATTCTGACGTATCGCTACAATCAGGGCGATGCCGTATTGTTCGGGGGCGAAGCACAGATAAGCATTAACCCGGTATCAGCGCGGTGGTTTCACCTCACCACGTCCTACTCCCTAGTACGGTCACGTAACTTATCGGCCACGAACGATTCTGCGCGGTATCTGCCATTTCTACCCCCGCCCCGCGTGATTGGGCAACTGAAACTCACGAAGGCCGAAGCGGGCAGTCGCTGGAAGAATTTGTATGCGTTGCTGGAAGTTGAGCACAATGCCCGACAGGACCAGGCGCTGTTGGCCTACGGCACCGAGACGCAAACGCCCGCCTACACGCTCATCAACCTCGGCGCGGGTGGAGACGTGCTGACCGACAACCGGACGCTTTTTTCGCTCTACCTGACGGTGCAAAACCTGTTTGACGTGGCGTATCAGAGCCACCAAAACCGGCTGAAATATTTTGGCGTCAACGAAGTAACGGGCCGGGCCGGTGTCTTCAACATGGGCCGGAACATAAGCGTAAAAGCCGTCGTGCCGTTTGGAAGGAAGTGATAGGCTGCTGATAACGCAGATGGGGCAGATCAAACAAATGATAAAAATCTGTTTGATCCGCCCCATCTGCGTTATCAGCAGCCTATTATTTATTTCAATGTCGCCACAGCATCTTTAATCCGCTGTATGGCTTCGACCAAACTTTCATCGGATGCTGCCGTAGAGATACGAAGGCAGTTGGGCGCACCGAAACCTGAACCGGCTACGGTTGAGACGTAGGTCGTGTTGAGTAACCAGCCCGCAAAATCATCGGAGTTTTCGATGGTCGTCGTGCCGTCCGACTTGCCGTAATAATAGCTGATGTCGGGGAAGGCGTAGAAAGCACCTTCGGGCACGTTGGTACGAAAACCCGGCACGTCATGCAGCAACTTCACCACCAAGTCACGCCGACGCTGGTAAGCTTTGGCCATATCCCGGCTGGGTTCCAGCGGGCCGTTCAGGGCAGCAACGGTGGCTTTCTGAGCGATGGAGTTGGTGCCCGACGTTACCTGCCCCTGTAGTTTTTCGACCCCGTCGGCAATCCATTTTGCCGCGCCGATGTAACCGATGCGCCAGCCGGTCATGGCAAATCCCTTCGCTACGCCGTTGACGGTGATGACGCGATCCGCGATTTCGGGAATCGAGCCGATGCTGAAATGGCCTTCGGTGGTGAAGTTGATGTATTCGTATATCTCGTCGGCCATCACGTAAATGTTTTCGTGACGGGCCACGATGTCGGCGATGGCGCGGAGTTCGACTTCGGAGTAGATGGAGCCGGTCGGGTTGTTGGGCGACGCGTACATCACGATCCGGGTCCGGTCGGTGATGGCGGCTTCAAACTGTTCGGGCGTGACTTTGAAGTTGTTCTCGAACGAGCCATCAACCACAACGGCTTTTCCCTCAGCGAGTTTCACCATTTCGGAGTAGCTGACCCAGTAGGGCGAGAAAATCAGCACCTCGTCGCCGGGGTTAATCAGCACCTGAATCACGTTGGCCAATGAGTGTTTGGCTCCGGTCGACACAACGATGTTTTCCGGTTTCCAGTCGATGTTATTGTCGCGCTTGAACTTGTCGGCGATGGCTTTGCGCAGGTCGGGGTAGCCAGCCACGGGCGAATAGCCGTGAAATCCGTCGTCGATGGCTTTTTTGGCGGCTTCGCAAATGTGAGCGGGCGTTTTAAAATCAGGCTCCCCCACGCTCAAACTGATTACGTTGTGGCCCTGCGCGGCTAATTCGCGGGCTTTTTTGGTCATCGCCAGCGTGGACGATTCTTCCAGTGCATTGATGCGGTCGGCTAACAGACGCATAGTGTCGATGGCGGGCATGACGAGATGGTTTTTATGAGAATGACGACAAACGAGCCACGAAGGTAAAACCTTTTCAGCGCAGGGGTGAAGTTGGTAGCGGATGATAAAGAAGAACATCGTTCACATCTCCACACCCGGCCAGTAATTCGGCGGTTGTTTTCTGAAACACTGGATGCACGAATTCCGGCACGATTTCGGCCAGCGGTACAAGCGTAAATCGACGTTGGTGTAAATACGGGTGCGGAATGGTAAGCGTTTCGGATTCCGTTACAAGGTCGTCGTAATACAAAATATCTACGTCGATAACCCGCGCGCCCCACTTCTCCAATCGGACCCGTCCCAATTCAGCTTCGATACGTTGCGTTTGCATCAGCACGGTCTCTGGCAGAAGCATTGTTTCAACAGCCAGCACCTGATTCAGATAAGCCGGTTGGTCGGTGACGCCCCACGGAGCCGTTTCGTACAGAGCCGACTGCCGCACCACCGAACCGATGCGTTCGGCAATCAAGTCAGCGGCCCGGCGCAGAGTTTGAGCGCGGTCGTTGAGATTGGCACCGAGGAGAAGGTAAAGCATGATGAATGATGAATGATGAATGATGAATGCTCAGGTAGCAGCGCATTCATCATTTATCATTCTCTTCAATAGTCCTTAATCGGTTTGATGTCGTAATACGCCCTTATTTCATCATCGCCGGGCGTTTTGACGGGGCGCACGATGCGGAAACCGACAAACGACGCTGAGGTCAGCCACCAGTCGGATTTGGGACTTTGCGGGTCGAGCACTTTCCAGGCCGGGGCCGAGGGCGTCCGGGCGGCTGAACGCAGCATGTCCGGTTCGTCGTCCCACGAGCCACCGCGCACGGCATTGGGATACAGGGCCGTCGTTGGCGCGTATGATTCGTTGACCAATCCCTTTGCGACGGATGCGTAGTATTCGGGAATGTACTGATCTTTCGTCCATTCCATCACGTTGCCGTGCATATCGTAGAGTCCGAATGAATTCGGCTTTTTGGTGCCCACCTTC
>JAYTAC010000624.1:0-1093 GCA_043737755.1 Spirosoma sp. | reverse complement strand
GGTTGTACGAACCGATTTTCTCGATAAACCGGCCATCGCGGGGGGAAGTAGATTCCGCGATTACGATGTCGTACATCGCCATTTTTTTGCGTCCACGACGCGCTAAACGTATTTTAACAGCCATTTGTGCTTGGTTGGTTTTGACGGGAGACGAACTCCCTCGTAAAACGTGGCCGCAAAGGTACGGAAAAAGTTTGGTTTTCACGGATTGACTTCGTAAGTAGCCCTGCATTTCGGTAAGCCTTCGGGCATGCATCCGGCCGAAAAGCTCATCGTAACTCCTCAGACACAAATGCGCGGACTAAACAAAGTGACTCTAATTGGTAATCTCGGCAAAGACCCCGACATACAAACGCTTGGGGGTAACGTACCCGTAGTGAAGTTCTCGCTTGCTACCACTGAATCGTTCAAAGACAAGAATGGCCAAACTCAGTACAGCACCGACTGGCACACGGTGGTACTGTGGCGCAGTATTGCCGAGTTAGCAGGTACGTACCTGCGGAAAGGCAGTTTGATTTACGTTGAAGGCAAATTAAAGACTCGCAGCTACGATGACAGCGACGGCAACAAGCGGTACGTGACGGAAGTGGTGGCCGAGCAACTGATTATGCTGGACAAGAAGACCGATGGCAGCGATGACCGCGAGTGAGACCACTAATCAAGTCGAGCCATCGGTGCGTTACGAGCCTGCTCTGTATAAGGGGATGGCCGTAATTTTTATTCGCTTCGAGTATGACCGCGAACTGAATGCCCGCATCAGAAAGCTGGTGGATGTGCAGTGGAGCCATACCGAAAAGGCTTGGCACGTACCTAACAACGCTCATTACCGGCGGCAGTTTGGGCTGGCTGCTCCGTTGGCGGGTAAAGACGTGCTGGCGCATATTCACCCTAACAACATACCGGCACTGACAAAACTGGTGGAAACGCTGCGACTCAAAGCCTACAGCGAAAGCACACTGAAAACGTACCGAAACGAGTTTGCCCAACTGCTATATCTACTCAAAGCCCAACCAGTCGATGAATTAACCCCCGACCGCCTTCGGGGTTATTTCCTGTATTGCATCAGGACGCTGAACTTATCGGAGAATACATT
>JAYTAC010000623.1:0-3095 GCA_043737755.1 Spirosoma sp. | reverse complement strand
CAGTTCACTTCTCGCCCACATGCCGACGGTCGCAATCGAACGTATTTTTGACCCATGAACCAACGGCTTTCTGCCTTCCTGCTTAGCTGCCTGCTGCTATCGTCCGCCCTGGCACAGCCGCTGCCGCCAACGCTCATGCCCCCCCCTTTGCCCGAACCCGTTGGCATCCGGCAGGGGCGATTTGTGGGGGTTGTGGTGGGCACGGCGGCTTTTTACACCATCACATTATTATTGCTCCGCAAACAGTGGTACAAGAAAAAGGCGCCGTTTCATCGCTTCAATGACAACGGCGAGTGGCTTCAGATGGACAAAGTCGGGCATACGGCCACGGCCTACTGCATGAGCCGGGGCGGGTACGAACTTATGCGCTGGAGTGGCGTCAACGAGCGGGCCAGTATCCTGACGGGTGGTTTGCTGGCGTTGCTGTTCCAGACGACCCTCGAAGTACACGACGGCCACGCCGAAGGGTGGGGGTTCTCCAACGGCGATATGCTGGCCAATGTTGCCGGCACGGCCCTGTTCATGGGGCAACAATACGGAGCCGGGCAGCAGGTAGTGAGTATGAAATATGGCTTTCGGAAAACACTCTTTCCGCCCTACCGCCCCAACCTGCTGGGCAAAACGACGGGTCAGCAGATGCTCAAAGACTACAACGGGCAACAGTACTGGCTGTCGGTCAATCTGTCGTCGGTGTTGCCGGTTGGTCCGTCGTTTCCGCGCTGGCTCAACCTCGATTTGGGCTACAGCGGCAGCGGCATGACGGGCGGTCACGAAAATCCCCGGATGGTCGATGCCGCCGGGGATGAGGTGAAATTTACGCGCTACCGGCAGTTTTTTATCTCGCCCGACGCCGATTTGTCGCGCATCAACGCGTTCAGCCCGTCGTTGCAGCGATTTATCGGCACGGCGCAGTTTTTCAAAATTCCGGCCCCCTCGCTGGAGTTCAACCGCATGAAAGGCGTCCGGTTTCACCCGTTGCTGCTGCCGAAAGAATAAAAGAAGCCCGCTTGAGTTAATCAAGCGGGCTTCTGTTTGTTGATGGTAAACTGAGTCAGCTAATTCTACCGACGACCACCGCCGATGTCGAAACCGACTTTGAAACCGAGGTACGAATTTTCGCTGCTTACTCTTGTCGTCCCCAGCGTAGTGTTCGTCGTTGGTGCCGCGTTGTATTCGACACCCGCTACGAAGTGACCTGCCTTGATGCCCGCCCGGATCATGCCGCCAAACTTCGTATCGCTCACGAAGTTGACGTCCTGGGGAGGATTCTGACCGTTGGTAACCGATACCGTACCGGCGGCACCAATACTGTAAACACCAACGCCGACGCCCAGAAAAGGCCGGACGTTACTCGTCCCGAACAGATAATTTCCCGTGACGAGGGCCGAACTGTAAGCTCCCAAATCGCTCGTCGTTGTGTTGCCGTTTACCTGAATGCCCCTGGCTACTGCGGCTGACTCGAGCCGGAGACCAAGATCAAAATTGTCGCTGATGCCGTATTTCGGCTCCACGGCAAACAAGAACCCACCCGACACGCCACCGTTTATTGGTTTGGCGAAACCCACGGACAGGTTCACTTTAAATGGTTTGTATTCCTGCGCGGTTGCCGATAGGGCCGCCAGTAAGAACATGCCTGCAAGGTAATTTTTCATAACAGTGGTTGTTAATAAATGATGACTATTTAACTGGTTGCATTGTCAGATAAACAACGCAGGAAACATCTTGTTTAAACGCACGGGCCATTTTTCCCGAATAAACTCCCTGTCAACCCACCAATCAGTCCGTAATAACGACCGATTCGCAGACGTATGTGGGGATGATTCCTGTGCTCTGAATCTGAATTTCAGCGTCCTGCGGCTGGGTGTTGCCCGTCAGCACCAGCACGGTGTCGAACCCGAATTTGTTGCCGCCCAGAATGTCGGTGCGTAATGTGTCGCCCACCATCAGCACATCGCGTTTGCTGATGGGCTTCGCTCCGTCATTGCGGGCATTGGAAGTCAGGTGTTCGAGCCGTTCGTAGGCAAACATAAACAGTTGCGCGTCGGGTTTGCCGAACCGGATAAATTGCTTGCCCACGATGGTTTCGATCATCTCAGCCACCGCTCCGATGGCGATGGCAATGCGCGTTTTGGAGACCGGGTACGTTTCGTCGGTGTTGGCTACGATAACCGGGATGTTGCGCCTGCGGAGCAGATTGACGGTTTTGTTGAGGTCGGTGTTCCAGTCGAAGCCCTCGTCGTCGAGCAGCACTAATGCGTTGATGTCGGCCACGTCGCCGAGGTCAACCTCGCTGATGGGCAGCGTTTTCAGCCCCGTCGTTTCGAGGTAGTGCGCCGAACTCGCCGTGCCCAGATAGGCCACCGTGCCGTGGTTCACTTTCAGGTCCAGATACTCCCGCGCCAGCATTCCCGACGAGATGATCCGGTCGGGCGTGATGGCGTACGACCCCGCCCGGTGGTAGGATTCGGCCAATTCCTGCGGGCTGCGCGAGGCATCGTTGGTGAGAATATAAAATTCCTTGCCGGTCGATTGCAGCCACGCAAAGGTGTTTTCTATCCCTGGCAGCAGCCCTTCATAGTTTTTGAGTACGCCGAACGCATCGAAGAAAATCACGTTGTAGTTGGATGCTACGGTCTTAAAATCAGCGAGTTGCATACAGGTATCACGGGCTTCAGCCCGCTGTTTGGTGGGATTTGAAGGAGCACTCTACGGCCGTCAAATTCCCAGCGTTCGCAAAATCTTCTCCGCATCAAACTGCCCGATGGACGGAAAATAAATTTCGTAGGCCTCGCGCTGGAGTTTAATGGCGTAGGTCCGGTGGAAAAAATACCGGCCGTACTTGATGACGTAGTTGAGAATAAAAAACCGAAACGCTTCGGGCAGAAACCGAATCTCGTTTTCGGTGAGTGGATACACCTTGTGGTATTCTTTCAGAAAGAGCATGAACCGGTCTTCCATCAGCGGGCCGATGCCGTAGCTGAACACCGTCCGGTCGCCGAGGTCCGACACCACGCGGCTGAAAAAGTAGAAGTCCATTACCCGGTAACTGATTCGGAACCAGTCGTAGTCCCAGCGCGAATACAACTCAAAATCGT
>JAYTAC010000622.1:0-7600 GCA_043737755.1 Spirosoma sp. | reverse complement strand
GTGTTTTCGATCAGGCACTCAAGCGAATGGCTGTCAAGTTGTCCCACGCCAAAGGCTCCGTTTAGGAAGCGGTCCGCGAACTCGGGATAAACTCGAGCTGGATCACCAAATGGGTTCTTCGCCACTTTTGGTGAAAGTGGGTAGTTTTATGACATGTTCTCCGCTTATGACTCTCCGCTACCCACTCTGATTTGTCAAGCCGTGAGCTGCCAGGATCAACAGGTCACGATCTCGCTAACCAGCAACGCTACGCAGGCCTACTGCCCACTCTGTGGACTAGCTTCGGAACGCATTCACTCACGCTATGTCCGGCAGCTGACCGCCTTTCCCGTCGAAGGAATCGCCTGTCGATGGCATATCCGGGCCTGTAAGTTCTTCTGCGATAATCTCGACTGCCAGCGATGCATCTTCACCCAGCGATTCACCCAGCAGATCAAACCCTATGGGCGTTGGATTGATCAGTGTCAGCAACTGCTGCAACAGATCGGGTTAAATCTGGGTGGGCGCTTGGGTAGTGGGATGGCTCGGCTCTTTGGCCTGTTAGTCAGTGGGACGACGCTACTGAGACGGGTGCGGCAACAGTCGACAGGCGTAATCACCGCGCCCCGCGTGTTGGGCGTTGACGACTGGGCCTTCCGAAAAGGTAGAACCTACGGTACCATCTTGGTGGATATGGAGCGACAATGTGTGATTGATTTGTAACCGGATCGCGAAACGCAAACGCTCAGAAAATGGCTGGATGATCATCCCGGTGTTGAGATCGTCAGTCGTGATCGGGCGAGTACCTACGCGCTAGCCGTTACACAAGCGTTGCCCCAAGCCATACAGGTGTCTGACCGCTGGCATCTGCTGAAGAATCTGGGCGAGGCCATCCAAGGGGTGCTGGAGGCTAACCGTGGGGTGTTGAAGCAAGCCGCACCGGATCTGGCTCAGGAGAAACTTCCTGCCAAAACATTACCCGACGTGGTCGCCTCTCCGTCGAACGAGGCAGCACCGACATCTCACCGAGACCAATCCTATCAGCAGGTTAAAGGGTATCAGGCAGCGGGTCATTCGGTACGGTGGGTGACTGAACAGACGGGGCTGGCCCGCAATACCGTTCGTAAATACTGGCGTTGGTCAGTCTTTCAAGCCAAAACCCGGTGTCGTTGCACGCCGATCTGTCAATATGAGGCTCATCTACGGCAACGCTGGCAGCAAGGGCAGCAACACCTACCTTACACACGGAGGTAGGTCAGCTGGGCTTCAAGGGTTCCCGTAGTGCAGTCTATAGACTCGTCAGCCAGTGGCCTCGCGATGAAAAAGTCATTCCTGTAGAACCCTTAGTCCGTTCTATTGAGTATGCGCCTCGCCAGGTGAGTATCTGGCTAAGCAAACCCTTAGAGGAACTTCCCAACGACCCAATCCGAGCTTATCTGACAAAATTGATCGGCAGTTCACCACTACTGGCTCAAGTTCGTCAGCAGGCGTTAGCCTTCAAAACGATAATGGCTGATAAACAGGTCGAAAAACTGGATGCGTGGCTGGAGACGAGCGAATCATCCGAAGCCGAGTCTATGCGCCATTTCGTTCGCAGTCTTCGGCAGGACTACGCTGCTGTACGCCAGGCCTTCAGTTCGGAGTGGAGTAATGGGCAGGTGGAGGGCCAGGTCAACCGCTTAAAAACCATCAAGCGGCAGATGTATGGCCGAGCTGGTTTTGAGCTGTTGAAGCGACGCGTTGTTGCCCGATCAGAATAAGGTCAACTACTCACTTTCACCAAAAGTGGCGAAGAACCGGTAAACTGACCCACCCCTAACGGGGCAAACTAACCCACTGGATCGGAGCCATGACAAGCATGACAAACCTACATACTTCTCCTGTTTAATGACATAGCCTAATCCCTGATTGGGATCACCAAACAAAGAACCGGGCACGGTCCGCCGTTGCGGGCTAACGCCAGCAAATTTCCGACCGCACCAGCGGCCCGGTGCTGCCGCAGACGGTCGCCCCGGCAGCCCGGTTATGTCTGTCATTGGATGGACTGGCTATTTAAGTCGAAACGCGACTGTACTACCCAACGGCTTACTTCATCACCCGCTGCGGCTTCCAGGCAGGCCAATTGTAAACCGCAGCAACACCACGAACAATCTCCATAATAAGCGGAAAGGAGCTTTGGGAATTAGTCAGAATAATAATGCCATTGCCTTGGTTGGTTAAACCAATCATCTCGCTGATATAGCCATCGGTCAGCCCACCATGCTCAAACCAGTTTGCGGGTTGCTGACCACCAACGTTAAAGCCTAAACTCCAATACTCGCGACGGGCTTTGATCTGAGGTTTTAGCATCTCCCCTGTTCGTGCAGCCGGTATAATCCTGTTCAATTGTCCTTGATTTGACTGTTGAATTTCAATCAGAAACGAAGCCAAGTCCGTTGCTGTCGACCAAAGTCCGCCAGCGGCTACCTGAGGAATAGTCCGCCAACGACCAGGCTCTAACTCGCCATCTTCCCTGTATCCCGAAGCCGCTTTGGTCAGCAAACTTTTAGGGAGCGGCTGGGCAAACGTGCTATGGGTCATTCCCAGCGGCTTGAAAACGAGTGACTGCATTAAGGTGGTAAACGATTGATGGGTAACGTCCATTAAGAGTTGTTGCAGAATAAGATAGCCACCCCCTGAATAGCACCAACGAACACCAGGAACCGTATCCATCCGCACCGGTCAGGACTTAGCTGGTGGGGTGCCATCTAAAAGTTGCAGCAGGCTGGGCACCTCTTCGCCGGGATCGTAACCGGGATAGCCTTCACCCATTAAACCGGCACTATGGGACAGGATACGCCGAATGGTGACTTTTTGGGTGGCGGAGAACCGATTATCCGGTAATTTCCAGGTTTTCAGATACTGGTTAATATCGCGGTCTAAGATTATTTTCCCCTGTTCGATTAGGGGTTCTTTTTCCAAATGGATACTGTTGGCGAATTCGTTTTTGGGTAAAAAAGGCTATTTTCATAGGTATCTTGACCCCTACTTCTGACGAGCCTGCAACCCAAAACCATCACTCCCGTTCCGCTTCAAACGCGCCAGGTAGCACAAGCCGCTTTCCCTCACGGCAATCGGTACATGCAACTGCGAGATACCGTGGGTACAATATACAACGATGAGGACTTTGTCGATCTGTTTCCGCAGCGAGGACAACCGGCACAAGCACCTTGGCAGTTAGCGGTAGTGACGCTGATGCAATTTGCGGAGAACCTTTCTGACCGACAAGCCGCAGATGCGGTTCAAGCTCGGATTGACTGGAAGTACATGTTGGGTTTGGAGCTAACCGACCCAGGCTTTGATTTTAGCATCTTGTCTGAATTCCGCCAGCGGTTGTTAGCTGGTAATGCGGAAGAACGCTTGCTGAATCACCTGCTGGTGTGCTGTCAGGAACATAAGTGGCTGAAAGCGGCTACTAAACAGCGCACTGACTCGACTCATATTTTGGCTCGCATTCGGGCTACCAATCGATTAGAGTGCGTCATTGAGACCATGCGATTCACCCTCAACAGCCTGTCTAAGCTCGTACCCGACTGGTTGGCTGGGCAGCTGCAACCTGGATGGGTTAATCGATACGGCCCCCGAGCCGATAATTACCGACTACCCTATACAAAAGCTAAACGAATAGCGTATGCCCAGCAAATTGGTCAAGATGGGTTTTGGCTCATGGACCAGATTGACGCCGACAAGCAGATGGCGTCTTTATGGCAACTACCGACGGTTGACATCCTACGTCGGGTATGGATACAACAATTTCGGGTAGTGGACGGCCAAGTCATCTGGCGCATTGAGAACCAGGACGAATTACCACCTTCAGCTCAGATCATCAGCTCTCCCTACGATTTAGAAGCCCGCTTCAGTCGTAAACGCGCCACGACCTGGGTCGGCTACAAGGTCCATTTAAGTGAAACCTGTGAAGACGACCAACCGCATCTAATTACTCAGGTAGCCACTACCGTCAGCACCGATGGGGATTCGGATACCTTACCTCAGATTCATCAGGGGTTAGCTAACAAGAATTTGCTACCATCTCAGCACCTAGTAGACACTGGATACATGAGTGCGGATATGCTGGTGAAGAGCCAGGAGACCTATCAAGTGGATTTGGTGGGCCCCGCTCGCAAAGATCAGAAATGGCAGGCCATGGCAGGCGAGGGCTATGCTGCTGCGGATTTCCAAATAGATTGGCATAATCGACAGGTCACCTGTCCCCAGGGGCATACGTCTCAATCCTGGTTCAATACCTCAGAAAACGGCCAACCCCATGTGTTTATCAAGTTCTCGCGTAAGCATTGCATGCCTTGCCCGGTTCGCCACAAGTGTACGCGCATGAAACGCCGGGGTATCAAGCTTCTAGCCGACACTCATTATCAAGCCTTACAAGCTGCTCGACAACGAGACAGTCAAGCGAGCTGGCCCCTTCTTTATAATCAGCGAGCAGGGATTGAAGGAACGCTTTCTCAAGGGGTTCGCGGCTTTGGAATGCGCCGTTCGCGCTACATTGGCCTAGCCAAAACGCATTTACAACATATTTTTATTGCTACTGCGATGAACCTTTGGCGTATTGTGGATTGGCTCAACGAAGTGCCATTGGCCAAGACACGCCAAGCGGCTTTTGTGCGATTGATGCCTCAAATAACGACTTAAACTGAATTCGCCAACAGTATCCATTTGGAAAAAGAACCCCTTGAGCAGGAGAAAGAGCGGGTCAATCTGGGTGGTTGATCGCTTTACTTTGACGTTATTGATTGAGCGCGTTACCTAAATTTGTGATTGCGATCACTGATCGGTACGAATGTCACAACTAATCAGTGGGCAAGGGGAGCTTTACTGTAACGTGAATTATGGATAAAGACGTTTTTCGACTGGGATGACAATGGAAGGTTTGCAGTCGTAAAATCCATAGGCGACCAGGCCGCTCAAGACGTTAGCGATGGCGTTGAATGGACTCCGATGGCGGGTATGTTCCACATCGAAGACCGAAGTCAGTAGGTCATTCACTGACTCGATCAAGCCGCGTTTACGTAGTTTGAGTTTGTCTCCCAATACCATCAGCGTATTCTTCATTCTGCGCCGGAGTTTAGTCACGATTTGTAAACCCTGCTCGTAAAATTGACTGAAAAGCGTAGTCAAGTACCCGCGATCAGCGAAGCATTGCCCCTGTAGGTTAGCCAGCAATTCAGTCAAAACAGAGCCATTATTATCGGCTACATTACCCGAAGTGAGGACAAAATTGACCAACTCTCCGTATTGATTAATGACCAAATGGGCTTTGAAACCGTAGAACCAGCCCATCGACGACTTGCCCCTGGCCGCGAGTCCGGCAAAGACTTTGTTGCTTCTGATCCGGTGATTGTCACAGACAGCCAGAGGTTTACTGTCAGCTATATAGAACCCCGTCTGTTTAGCCTGGCTGCATTGCCATTTAAGCAACACAAACAAACCGGGCAGCAGGCGGGGCATTCGTGCGACAAAGCGCTCATAGGTAATGAGTTGTGGAAAATAAGAGCCGAGTTGCATTTCCACGCAGTTGCGGTAGTAATACTCGAAGCATTTGGCTCCTGAGTAGTGATAGAAAATGGTAATGGCTAACATCTCGCTGTCACTGAGTTGGCCTGATCGACAGGTAACAGGCTGGCCTTGTTGGGTTTGCCAGTGGGTTAGGGCGTTGCAAAAATCGTCACAGACAATAAATACTTCAATGAGTTTGAGAGCCTTATCTTCGCGGAGCATAGGGGCAGGGGTTGTGAGGCTTGTAGGTTGGCACCACAAAACTCGGTATCTCCTGCCTACTATGCACTCATTAACAATGACTTAAACCTGACCTTATCTATAACTCACGTTATTATAAGGGAAAATCATGGCCGAAGCTAAATAGACGAAAACTGCGAAGCTACTGGCCGTCTTTTCATACCGAGTCGCCACCCGGCGATACTGCTTCAACTTCTACAAATACCGCTCCACTTTGTTGCGGTCTTTGTACAAATTCTTGTCAATCACCCGTGGCTCAAGCCGACTTTTCTTTGCCGGTATGACCACTTCAATCTCAGCCGCCTGTAACGAATCAAGCAAAGCATCCGCATCGTAGCCTCGGTCAGCCAACACAGCACTGGTTTGATAATCAGCCAACAAAGCCTCCGCCTGAGTGATATTCGCTCGTTGGCCAACCGTTAAAATAATCCGTAATGGGTTCCCTAAGGCATCGACTGTTGCATGAATCTTTGTACTCCAGCCGCCCACCGACTGGCCTAAGCACTCGCTGGTGGGATCACTTTTTTTTGGCCCGCTGCGTGTTGATGCGCCCGCACCACCGTTGAATCAGTCATCAGCCAATCTAAATCAGGGTCTTGTAAAGCCTCGAAGATTTGTTTCCACGTGTCTTGTTTGGCCCACCGCCTGAAGCGTTGGTAATTGGAATTTCACAAACCAAAACGTTTAGGCAGATCACACCAGGGGGCACCACTACGGACAATCCAAAGCATAGCATTGATAAAGAGTCGACTATTGGCGGCAGTATGCCCAACATCTCCTTCCTTACCGGGTAATAAATGGGCAATTCGTTGCCATTGCTGGTCGGTAATTTCGTAGCGTCTCATGCGACAAAGTTGACTAAAAAGGCCATCTTCACCTAATTGTCAACGCGCCTTAAAACGCAAGGCAAAACGTGGATAGCTATACGTCTTTGGAATCGTTTATGCGGTGGTAGGATTGGTTAGCGGTGCTACAACGAAGTCGTGGCGAATTATGTACGATTCGGAAGATCTACCCTATTAATGACCTGTTCTTTGATGCCTGGCTCGTAGGCCCGCTTGTGATAATCGAGTTGGAAAGTGCGCTTACAGTTCTCTCAGCGATAGCCGGTGCGATTGACTTTGAGAAGGCCTCGTGGCCTGAATCGGCTCAGGGATTTGTGCCGGTAGCCAAGCGTTGGGTAGTTGAGCGAACCATTGCGTGGACTAATTTCTTCCGGCGCATCATCAAAGATTACGAATACACACCACTTCCGCTCCGGCGGCCCGGTTCGGTAAGTTGGCTGTATTTAGCCGACATTCAGATCATGTTATGAAGCCTTTGACTGCTTCCCCGAATATAATTCCCCAACACGCTCTACGGTTTGGCCGGAGCAGGTTCAGATTTTGGCCGCGCCACGGTAGCCGTTTTATCTTTTTCATCGGGAAATAACTGGCTTACCCCCAAGTTCAAAATTCATCGTCTTACCCCAAGCTTTTTTTATGCTCTCTATAACTCTAGAATTAATCGCTCAAATTTTAAAGTGTCTCGGTTATAGATTAAGCCACTTGTGCTTAAATATCCATCATCGATTTTATTACCTACGAATGCTACACTAAGTAGTTCATACGCTTGGCGATAGATGTTTAGTCTCGCAAGAAGCTCTTTTTGTTGGCCCGTTCCTAAGTGAGCAAATCGTTCAGAATTATTCTTTTTTAGTTTACTCAATTCTCGCTCCGCTTCGGTGTTGTAATTATTCCCCTTACAGATTGTATTTCTTATGAATGTACAATCCACATCGTTAACAATTACAATCTCTGATATCATTTCTCGATTTAGAAAATGATTCAGC
>JAYTAC010000621.1:0-1094 GCA_043737755.1 Spirosoma sp. | reverse complement strand
TGGTCGTGGTCGACGGCACGATCACCAACCCAGCCGAACCTCAGCTTATCCGGCTCAACCGCTCCCGCGCTGACCCGGTAACCGGCCGGTTCGGGGTGCTGCCTATTGCCAAAGCCACGGTTGAGGTGGTTGTCGATTCGGTGCAGACGATTGTCTGCCGCGAAACCGTGGATGGCACGTATCAATTGCCGGATGACTTCCGGGGGCAGGTGGGCCACGCCTATCAACTCCGCTTTACGCTCAGCGACGGTAGCCGGTACGCATCCGATCAGCAGGTTATGCCCGCCGTACCGCCCATTGACCGGGTATCAGTCTCGTTCAACCCCACCAGTTTACCATTGGGCTTGTATCCTAACCGGTTCAGGGCTGGCTACAATGTGCTCGTCAACACGCAGGACCCGCCCGGCCAGCGCAATCAATACCGCTGGGATTGGGCACTCTACGAAAAACAAAAGTGGTGCCGGAGTTGCTACCAGGGCGAATACGTTGATTCGATCCAGCAGGGCTACATCCGAAACGGCGTGTACGTAACCACCCGGACAGCCGTTGAGGACTGCGTTGAACCGGCCACAAAACCCAACCGGGACTATTACAACGATTACGTTTGCCGGTCGCCCTGCTGGGAAATTATCCATAACTACACGCTGAATCTTTTCGACGATCAGCTCACGAACGGCGGATTAGTGTCGGGTCGTACTATTGCCCAGGTGCCGCTCCTGACCCGCCAACCCGCCCTGCTCGAACTCCGCCAGTCGTCGCTGACGGCCGATGCGTACCGGTTTTACGCGTTGTTTCAGCAGCAGACCCAGAACACGGGCGGATTAGCCGATACGCCCCCAACGGCCTTAGTCGGCAACGTTAAAAACCGGGCCGACACCCGCGAATCGGTGATCGGTTATTTTACCGCCAGTGCGATGGCCACCAGCCGACAGTGGCTCGACAAGAAAGACGCCACGAGCCTGACGCTGGGATCGTATGACGAAACCGGACGGATTGTCCAGTTCGATGACGAAATCTTCTTCTCCCTGATCCGCCGATTACCCGTTTCAGGGTCAGATGGACCATCCTTTACATCGGTCGGGGCGAAGCGACCC
>JAYTAC010000620.1:0-17630 GCA_043737755.1 Spirosoma sp. | reverse complement strand
GGCTCCGGATTGGTGATGTAATCCGCGACATGCAAATTACAGTGGCGGCCACCGAAAATGTGCGACCCACCATCACCATTCCGGCCGACATCTGCGTGGTTGCCGGGCAGCGCGTCATCGGCACCGTGACGGCCACCGATGGCGTCACCGCTACCAGCCCCCGCACGGCCGTCACGCTTTTTGCGTATTCAGGCATCATTCCGCCGGCCACTTTTGTGCAAACCCAAACCGGGCCGCCCACGGCCCAGGGTACCTTCAACTGGCTCACCAATTGCAGCAGCGTGGCGCAGCAGCCCTACCTGGTGGTGTTCAAGGCCCAGGACAACCCCAGCCCGCCCACGCCGACCAACCCCGCGCTGATTGACGAGCGAGTCTGGCGCATCACCGTGGTGGGTCCGCCGCCGCAAAACCTGCGCGCTTCGGCGGCGGTGGGCACCGGCGGCAACCCCAACAGCGTGGACCTGAGCTGGAACGTGTACCAGTGCGCCAACGCTTCGCGCATCTACATCTACCGCAGGGTGGGGCAGTCCAACTTTGTGCCGGACGCCTGCGAAACGGGCGTTCCGCCCAGAGCGGGCTACACGCTGGTGGGCAATGTACCCGCCACGGCCACGTCGTTCACCGACTTCAACACTGTGAACAACACGCGGCTGGGCCTCGACCGCGGCCAAACCTACTGCTACCGCATCTACGCCGATTTTCAGCTGCCCAAGGGTGGCGCCAGCATTGCCTCGGCCGAAGCCTGCGCTTCGTTTCCGGGCCGGGCGGCCCTGCTCACCAACGTGGACGTGGAAGCCACCAGCGCCATCGCCGGCCGCATTGCCGTGCGCTGGACGCAGCCCCGCACCGCGCCCGGCGGCACCTTCGAAGGCACCCCCACCTACGTGCTGTCGCGGGCGCCCGGCCTGAACCCCGTTGCAACGGCCTTTGCCCCGGTGCGGGTCCCGTTCACGGCGCTCACCGACACCTCTTACGTCGATACCAACCTGAACACCCAGGACCTGCAGTACACCTACCGGCTGGAGTTTGTGCGCACCTTCGCGCCTGGCGACGGCCGCCCGCCCGCCAGCGAAACGTCGCCGCTGGCGAGCAGCGTGCGCACCAGTGCCGTGCCGGCCAACCCCGCGGGCACTGCCATCCGGGTAAGCTGGACCTATAGCGTGCCGTGGGATAACACGGCGCAGCCGGTGAGAATCTACCGGCGCGGCCCCGGCCCCGGTGGTTCGTTTGTGCAAGTGGCCACGGCCACTACCGGCGCCACCGGCGGCACTTACACCGACGCCGACCCGGCCCTGCGCAAGGATGAGACCTACTGCTACTACGTGCAGACCAACGGCCGCTACGCCAACCTGGCCTTCCTCAGCAGCCTGCTCAACCGCAGCCAGGAGCGTTGTGTGCTGCTCACCAGCCCGCCGTGTACGCCGGTGCTGGCCCTGCAACCCACCAACTGCGACAGCCTGGCCAGCCTGCAGGAGTTTCCGCGGCTGAACCAGACCTACACCAACCGCCTGCGCTGGCGCTTGGGCAGCCACGATTCGCAAAGTAGATATAATCTACGTCATGCGTGAGGGACAAATCGCCGAAACCGGTACGCACGACCAGTTAGCAACGCAGGAAGATGGCATCTACGCTAACCTCGTTCGGCTACAGTTTGAAATAATCGAGTAGAGACGCAACATTTTGCGTCTCCTGCCGAATGCCAGCTTAACCCTTCGTCTCCTGCCGAACGGCAAACTCTCATCTCCACAAGCTAAAGGATGACCACATCGGCCCAAACGCTCAAAGACTTTAAACTCCGCCACACCACGGGTCGGGAGGAGGTGCTCGACCTGTTCCTGAATGCTGGTCATGCGCTGGCGCACAGCGATGTGGAGGGTGGTCTGGGTGATGACCACGACCGCGTCACGATATACCGGACATTGCGCACGTTTTTGGACAAAGGGCTGCTTCATAAGGTGCTCGACGATGAGGGCGGCACCAAATACGCCCTTTGCCGCGAAACCTGCACCGACGGCCATCATCAGCACGACCACGTTCATTTCAAGTGCGAAACTTGCGGCCAGACAACCTGCCTGGATCACGTCAGCATCCCCGCCGTGGCACTCCCCGAAGGCTACAGCCGCAAAGAAACGAACCTGCTCATTCAGGGCGTTTGCCGGGAATGCACAAAATAAGCCGGTCATTTAAAGACAGAACCCAATTTAGGAACAGTACCATCGGCAGTGGCGACACTGCCGATTTTTTATGAGCGACACCATGTCTCCCGAAACCACATTCAGTCAACGTCAGCAACAATTTATTCAGGCTAAAGAAGCGGCTCAGCGTCAATACAATCAGTTGGCGTTCTGGCGGCTCGTCTGGTTCGTGGGAGGGGCAGCGGGCGTTTGGCTGCTCATCCGAATCGACCAGCAAGCAGCTGCCATTGCGGTGCTGCTTATCGGAATTTTCGGTTTTATGATTTTACTCAAAAGACATCGGGCTGTTCGGAGCAAGCGCGACTTGACGAACTATACAGCGTTTGTCAATCAGGACGAAATGGCGCGGCTAAAACGGCAGTACCTGCGTCCCGAAACGGGTGAGCAGTTTGCCAGCCCGACACACGCCTACACGGGTGATCTGGATGTATTCGGGAAACATTCCCTGTTTCGGCTGCTGAACCGAGCGCACACCCATGAAGGACAGAACCGATTGGCCGACTGGCTCCAAACCCCGGCCAGCCCCGACGCGGTCCGCCTGCGGCAACAGGCTGTTGCGGAGCTGACCCCCCAACTTAATTGGCGGCAGCAGTTCGAGGCACTCGCGTATGCGGAGGAAACAATTGGTCGGTCGCCGGACGCGCTCAACCGATGGGCAACGGCAGAAAATAGTCCCTTGCCGGGTTACCTGAATGTAGTTCGGTTTCTGTTTCCGGCCATCACGCTGGGTCTTTTTGTGGCGTGGCTGTTGGGTTACGTGCCGGGTGTTGCCGTAACGACCGCGTTGGGCATACACGGCTTTGTCCTGAGCCGCACGGCTGCCCGAGCCAAAGAGGTTAGTGACCAGACATACGAGATTTCGGTAGCGTTACGGGCGTTCCAGAGTTTGTTCAGGCACACAGAAGGACTAATGGGCGAAGCGGTCCGGTTGAAAGCCATTCGGCAGGCACTGTCGGCCGACGGTCGCCGGGCGTCGGAGGCTATCGGCCAGCTTGGGCAACTGACCGAAGGATTGAACTACCGGCGTAATCCATACTTTTTTCTGATCTTCGGCGTCGCCACGCTCTGGGACGTGCAGTATCTGTTTCGGCTGGAAGCCTGGAAAAAGCGGCATGGTCCCGATATTGCCCACTGGCTCAATGCCCTTGGCGAACTGGAAGCGTTGAATAGCTTAGCCGGATTTGCTTACGCGCATCCATCCTACGCCACGCCCGACATCGCTGACGGACAGATGACGCTCGACATTACCGCAGCGGCTCACCCGTTGCTGCCGCCCGGCCGCAGCGTAGCAAATTCGTTGGTGTTGAGTGACTCTGGTCAAACGGTGCTGATTACTGGTTCCAACATGTCGGGCAAGAGTACGTTTCTGCGCACAGTGGGGGCCAACGTGGTGCTGGCATTAGCCGGGGCGGTAGTGAGTGCGGAGCGATTCCGGTGTTCGCCGGTGCGGGTGTTCACCAGTATGCGGACGCAGGACTCGCTCGAAGAAAGCACGTCGTCTTTCTACGCTGAACTCAAACGTTTGCAAACGCTCATCAGTTTCTCTAAGCAGACGCAGGACCGTTTGCCCGTTCTATATTTTTTAGACGAGATTTTGAAAGGCACTAACTCTGCTGACCGGCACCGGGGTGCGGAAGCCCTGATCCGGCAACTGCATCGGACATTGGCGTCGGGCTTCGTGTCGACGCACGACCTTGAACTGGGCCAACTCAGCGATGCGGACGGTTTTGTGCGAAACTTTCACTTTCAGTCTGATCTCCACAACGGTGAACTGGTGTTCGATTATAAACTGCGCGACGGTGTGTGCGAAAGTTTCAACGCCAGTCAATTGATGCGGGCGATTGGTATCGAGATGGATTCTATTGAGTAAACAACCCGCTGTTTCGCTTGTTAAAATCGCAATATGTGCTATCTTTGTTAAAGTGAAAAGTAGTATGCGTGCATACTATCCCCGGCCAAATGATCTTAGCAACAGGGCACAAAAAAAGCCTTCCCAATTGGGAAGGCTTACGTTAAGGTGGTGGTGATGATTGGAATCGAACCAACGACACAAGGATTTTCAGTCCTTTGCTCTACCAACTGAGCTACATCACCTAAACGTGGGTGCAAAAGTAGGGTTACTTTGAATGCCTTACAACCGCTGATTAAGAATATTTTTGTTTACAGGTTACTGGATACGGCGATACACTGGTAGTCAGATGAAATAACTCAAAAAAACAATGGAGGTCATACAGCAAATTTTATTCGTTGCGGCATTAGCACTTGCCATCTGGTACACAAGGAAGCGGGTGAAATTAATCAGCCGCGCCATCAACCTTGGTCGTCCCGAAGACCGGACTGACAACGTCGGTGAGCGGCTGAAAACAGTGTTTCTGGTAGCGTTCGGCCAGAAAAAGATGTTTACCAATGTACTGGTAGGCGTAATGCACTTCGTCATCTACGCGGGCTTCATCATCATTAACTTAGAGATTCTGGAGATCATTCTGGATGGGATTCTGGGAACGCACCGACTGTTTGCCCCGTACATCGCGCCTGTTTACCCGTTTCTGATCAACGTGTTTGAGGTGCTGGCGTTCGGTGTGCTGGCCGTTTGCGTGGTGTTTCTGACGCGTCGGTTTGTGGCAAAAGTTGAACGCTTACAGGCTGAGCGGCACCGCGAACTGCTCGGCTGGTCCATTCCCGACGCAACCATCATTCTGGTCGCCGAAATCGTTTTGATGATCGCGTTCCTGACCTGGAACGCGTCGGACAGCGTCCTGCGGGACCGGGGCGTGGGTCACTACGGTGAGTTGCAGGGTGTGGTGCCTGACTTTATCATCAGCCAGGTGCTGAAACCCCTGTTCAGCGGCTTCAGCGACACGGGTCTGGTGGGTTACGAGCGCACATCGTGGTGGCTGCACATTCTGGGTATTCTTGTGTTTGCCGTTTACGTCACTTATTCCAAGCACCTGCACATTGCACTCGGTTTCCCAAACGTGTATTTCTCCGATTTGCAACCCAAGGGCGAGATGCAGAACATGCCCGAAATCACGAAGGAAGTGCAATTGGCACTCGGTTTACCGCTCACAACCGGCGCGGACGGTTCCCAAGCCAACGACAACGGTGAGCAACCCGCCGAGGAAGGTCGGTTTGGCGCAAAAGACGTGCAGGACCTGAAGTGGATCAACCTCATGAACGCCTACAGTTGCACCGAGTGCGGGCGTTGCACGGCGGCTTGCCCGGCCAGCATTACCGGCAAGAAATTGTCGCCCCGCAAAATCATGATGGACACCCGCGACCGGCTCGAGGAAATTCAGCACCGCTGGCAAACCAACGGGGCTGATTATCGCGACGATAAATCGTTGCTTGGCGATTACATCACGGCCGAGGAACTGAACGCCTGCACCACCTGCCAGGCCTGCATCAACGCCTGCCCGATCAACATCAATCCGCTGGACATTATTCTGCAACTGCGCCGGTATCGGGTCATGGAAGAATCGCAGGCTCCCGCTTCGTGGAATGCTATGTTCAGCAACATCGAAAACAACATGGCCCCGTGGAAATTCTCGCCGAGTGACCGCTTCAACTGGGCCGATCAGGTCAATGAGCCGGTTAGCAGCAAGTAGGGTGCTTTTGAAAAAGCAAAGCAGGGTCGTACCTTTTCGACCTGATCGACTCGACGCATGACTGTCATTTTAATCAAAAGCCTGATTGCCCTTGTCGGGGCGGTGGCATTTAGCATAGGAATTCGGTTTCAGGACCGGGTGCTGCGTGTGCCCGAGCCGATGGCTGATCGACTCTTGATTGTCGCTTTCGTTGTGTGCCGATTGGTGCCGTTTGTTGTCATTTACGTCCTAATGGGCATCGATCCCCACTCTGATGTGCCCCTGTTTTACGATGCTGCCAGCCATGCCCTCCGGGGTGAGATTGTGTACCGCGATTTCTGGTCGCCCTACAGTCCGCTCTTTGCCTACGTCACCGCATTACCGCTGCTGGTCTGGCACAGTGCCAAAAGCGTTGTTCTGCTGATGGTTGTGATGGAAGGTGCGGCCTGGTGGATGACTTATCGTTTCTACCGCCCGCGATGGGGGAGTGTAACCCAGTTGACGGCATTGCTTTACCTGTTTTTGCCTGGACCAGTGGTGTTTTGTCTGCTCGGTGGTCAGGAAGATGTCTGGATGTGGCTGTTTGGTGTTGCGAGTTTGTGGCTCTGGACCGCCAATCCAAGTGCATTCCGGCTGGGACTGACGATGGCCGCTATGCTTCTCGTGACTAAAGCCTTAGCCGTGCTCATTGCCGTAGCACTGTTGTTCTGGGTTCGCCGACCTTATCAATACATAGCTGGTTTGGTAATTGTCGGGATACCCGCTCTTATTCTCCTCTACGCACTCACCGGCGACGGGATGCTGACGCCCCTGATGTTTGCCAGCATCCCGTTTGCCCCGAATCTGCCGACCGTTTTGGCCCCGGTTATCGGCGACTTTACGGCGTATGCAGGTCTGTTCAGCACAGGTGGTTTGGTGGCCGTGCTGGGTTTGTCGGCCTACGGTGGCTGGCGGCTTCGGCGTGGTGATGTTCCGTATGAAAGTGCTTTACCCATTTTGTGGGTGCTGTGTTATGGGTTCATGATGTTCATTCACAAAAGTTCTTTCGGCAACTACGTATTCATTTACACGCTGCCACTGATGACCCTGTTTCCCAGTTGGAAAAACATCAGGTCTGTGGCAGTTCTCTTGCTGCTCAATGTGCTGGTTGCCGTGCAGCCGTCATTGTGGTGGCACCTGGGATCGCCGATCTACTCGAGTCCGGTCATGCTCACGCGGGCAGATTATCTGGTCGAGTACCTGATGGAAGTTGGTATTGTTGCCAGTGTCGGCTATTTTGTGTGGTTAGCTTACCGGCAGATAGAACAGACGTACTCACTAATCGAAAAAAAGGTTGAACCACAACCCGTTTCCCGTTAATAATGATGGAATCAACAACGGAAAGAATATACGCTGTGCCCACAATGGCCGATATGGCCGCATCGGGAGAGCAACCCGAAATTCTGTTCTGGGTCGGCTGTGCTGGCTCGTTCGATGACCGGTACAAACGTGTTACTATCGCTTTTGTCCGCATTCTGAATCACGTCGGCATCAAATTTGCCGTGTTGGGGCCGGAAGAAGGCTGCACTGGCGACCCGGCGCGTCGGGCCGGAAACGAGTTCCTGTTTCAGATGCAGGCGATGTCGAACATTCAGGTAATGAACGGCTATAACGTCAAAAAAATAGTGACTGCCTGTCCGCACTGTTTTAATACGATCAGAAACGAATACCCTGAACTCGGTGGCGACTACGAAGTAGTTCACCATTCACAGTTTTTGCAGGAACTCATCAACGAGGGCCGCATCAAGGTGAAAGACGGCGAGTCGTTCAGAGGCCGGAAGATCACCTTTCACGATTCGTGCTATCTGGGCCGGGCCAATAAAATTTACGAAGCCCCCCGCGACGTGCTGGCTGCTCTGGATGCCGATCTGGTTGAGATGAAGCGCGTGAAAGCTAACGGACTGTGTTGCGGAGCCGGTGGCGGGCAGTATTTTAAAGAACCAGAGCCGGGTAAAAAGGATGTCAACATCGAGCGCGTTCAGGAAGCACTGCAAACCGGAGCCGATACCATTGCTGTTTCGTGCCCATTCTGCATGACCATGATGTCCGACGGGGTCAAAAATCAGAACCGCGAAGACTCCGTTCGCGTTTACGACATCTCAGAACTCATCGCTCAGGGAGAAGGACTCTAAATGAATAATGGATAATGAAAGATGTCTCCGGGGCACTCCATTACACATTACTCATTGTGAATTAATCATTGAAAACCATGTGGATCAACTTTGATAAACTGCCCGGCGATGCCCGCGTATGGGTGTACCAGGCCAATCGCCCGCTTACGGGTGGTAACGTGAGTGTTATTGACCAGGCACTCAAACCGGCACTTGATCAATGGGCCGCGCACGGGCAGGCGTTGCTGGCGTCGGCGCGGGTGATTGAAAACCGGTTTGTCGTGGTGGGGGTAGATGAAGGCTACAACTTGCCCAGCGGCTGTTCCATCGACTCGTCGGTACGAACCCTGCGGGAACTTGGAGAATCACTGTCCATCGACTTTTTTAACCGATCAGTTGCGATCCGGGCGACGGATGGCTCGGTACAGACGATTGATCTTTCCAGTGTCAAAGCCGCCGTTTTGAGCGGAGTTCTGACGCCGGAGACGACAGTGTTCAACACACTGGTGAAGTCCAAAACCGAATTTCTGACCAACTGGCAACTGCGGGCGACCGACTCGTGGCTGAAGCGATATTTCAAGTCCGTGTCCGTAGTGATTTAAATGGATCAGTTACAACAGAGTCGGTCGGTAATTGACACATACGGGAGACTATGACCGGCCCCAACGTGTGATGTAGTCAGAACGTTCATCGTTCCGTAGCTACATTTTTCTCGCGCTAAACCTTTCTTTTGAACAAAGCATTGACTTCTGCAGTCAGATTAAGGCGCATCTCGGCCGATTGACGCGATGCACTTCGTTAAATCGCTCAATACCGCCGACGGTAAACGGCAAATACCTGTTACTTTTATGGCGACCTTACCCCAAGTTATGTCAGATACGCCAACTCGCGACGACCAAGACCGCACCGGAGCACCGGTCGCCGGAATACCCACACCGGCCGATACGCCGGAGCGGGACGGGAACCAGGACGGTCCGGCCGGACCAGATCAAACACAACCAATTGGTGAAATTCCTGCCGAGCAGTCCCAGGTCGATGCGCCCGTTCGCGGTTATACCGATGAACAGAAGTATCGGATTTTTAATAAGGAGTTCATGCCTCATATTGACTCCATGTACAATTTTGCTTTCAGACTGACGACTGATGAGGACGATGCCAACGACCTCGTTCAGGACACGTATTTGAAGGCTTTTCGGTTTATTTCGTCGTTTGAGCAAGGAACTAACGCAAAAGCGTGGCTGTTCCGAATACTGAAGAATAGCTTCATAAACGACTATCGGAAGAAAAGCAAGGAACCGGCAAAAGTAGATTATCAGGACGTCGAGACGACCTACAACTCAGAAGACGCCGAGACTGAGCACACCGTTGACCTGCGGGCCGAGTCAGTTTCCGACCTGATTGGCGACGAAGTAGCTACCGCCCTGAACTCGTTGCCGGTAGATTTCAGAACGGTCATTATTCTCTGTGATATTGAAGGATTCACGTATGAGGAAATGGCCAAAATTTTAGACATCCCGATTGGCACAGTCAGATCCCGGTTGCACCGCGCTCGAAACCTGCTGAAGGAAAAACTACGCGACTATGCATCGTCAATGGGATACAAGGAAGAAACTGGCGAATGAACCGAACTTTTTCACAGCCTGTATTGGTTCTACCAATAACTTAACGGTATTATTATTCTTGGAATAAATAAAACTTTTCCAATGCAAACGTCATCGTCATCCCCCGCCCGCATACATCCCATAATGAAAGAAAATTGTGACCATCAGGCGGATTGTCTGAAGATGATCCAATTGATTCTGGACGGGGAAGCCACCGAACAACAACTTGCCAAGCTGAAGATCAATCTCGAAACTTGTCAGCCCTGCATTCGGATGTATCACCTCGAGAAAGAAGTCAAAGAGTTATTGACGAAACGAATGGAAAAACGGATTTGTCCGGATGAACTGGTGGCAACAATCAAGTCCCGGATTCTGAGTTTTAGTTAGTCGCATTAACAATCGTCATTGGGGTAATTGAGGAACCGGCACCCGCCGATCCTTGATTACCCCAATTAGTTTAACAGCCCATCACCCAATCAACACCAATCTTGGACGGTAAACTAATTATTTTTTCGGCTCCCTCCGGTTCTGGCAAAACGACCATCGTCAAGCACCTACTGACCAAAAACGACAATCTTGGTTTCTCTATTTCGGCTTGCACCCGCGACCGCCGGGGTCGTAGTGAGCAGAATGGCAAGGATTATTACTTCCTGACGCCCGAAGAGTTCAAGCAGAAGATTGACAATAATGAATTTGTGGAGTGGGAAGAAGTGTATGTAGGCGCGTTCTACGGTACGCTCAAAGCCGAGATTCAACGTTTGTGGGACAGCGAAAGGCATGTACTCTTCGACGTGGACGTGCAGGGGGGGCTGAAGCTGAAGGAGTACTATGGCGATAAAGCCTTAGCCGTTTTTGTGAAAGTGCCGGATGAAGAAACCCTGCGCCAACGGCTGATTAATCGCGGCTCCGAAACCGAAGAAAGTCTCTCTAAGCGGTTGTTCAAAGTGCATTTTGAGATGAGCTTCCAGAATAAATTCGATGTGGTGCTGGTCAACGACGACTTGGAGACATCGCTTCGAAAGGCCCAGAAATTAGTCGATGACTTCGTAAACGAGGACATCATACCGGCGAAGACGACGGTAATCTGAGAACGGATTTGTGTTTTGTTGTTCGTGGTTGCCCACATGCTGAGTACGTGAATAGCCCCAGTGACAAACTACGAACCACAAACGACAAACAACGTTGCGCATCGGCCTTTTTTTCGGTTCGTTCAATCCCATTCACATCGGCCACCTGATTATTGCCAACACGATGGCAACAACGGCCGATTTGGAGCAGGTATGGTTTGTGGTGTCGCCCCAAAACCCGTTTAAAAAGACCAAAAGCCTACTGCACGAGTTCGATAGGCTCGATATGGTAGAGCGGGCCATTGTCGACAATAGCCGTCTGAAAGCGACGAGTATTGAGTTTTCGATGCCCAAACCAAGTTATACAATCGATACACTGACCCGGCTGGGTGAAAAGTACCCACAGCATACGTTCCGGCTCATCATAGGTGAGGACAATCTGGCGCAGTTTGCTAATTGGAAGAACCACGAGCAGATTCTGGAGTACTACGGTCTCAACGTATACCCACGACCGCAAGCTGCTGACAGCGTTCTCAAAGCACACCCAAATGTGCGATTGGTCGAAGCCCCGCTGCTGAATATCTCGGCTACGTATATCCGTGACTGTATCCGGTTGGGCCGATCCATTCGCTATATGGTACCCGAAGTAGTTGAGGAGATGATAGAGCAGAAGAAGTTTTATGTGTAGGTAACACGTACTTCAGTCCGTCTCTTTGGTGATAAGAGACGGACTGAAGTACGTGCTACTCTACGGGGTTCCGTTCTGAAACGTGATTTCGGTGGCGATGCCCATCGCGCTCATGCGGATCGCTACCGACGGGCTGTCTGACTTCTCGGTTGGGCGGTCGCAGTGAGTGCCCCGCTCCAGAAAGTAGATGTAGTATTTCTGGTTGCGGTCGGCAATCTGGTTGATGTCAGGCCTGCCGAGCAGTTCGCCGATGGTGTTGGACGACATGCTTTTAAGGTTCTGAATCTCGGTTTTGAATCCGGGCACAAGCGTCGCCCGAACGCCGTTGCAGCCGCCCCGGTCGTCCCGCCATCCCTTCAGGTTGAGTTTCCCGAGCGTATCGGGTGCCGGGCCGCAGCTTGCAAACAGCACGATCAGAATCGCGGATAGTAAAGAGTGTTTCGTCATGTGTTTAGGGTTGCTTGCTGGTTTACTGTTCGTTATACAACACCTGTAGCAGCGTTTGGCCGACCGCTTTCAACGTACCCCGATCAATGTTGCTCATGTCATCGGCGAGGGTATGATGCGCTGGGAAGAAGCCGCCTGTTTGCGTATTTAACTGAATGATGTCGATGGTTGGAATCTTAGCGATGTAGTTAGGAGCGATATGGTCGTCAGTGATTTGTCCGCCGGGGGCGTCGATAAAGTACTGACTAAATCCCAACCGGCTGGCTGTTTGCCACACGTTATTAACAACGGTGGGTGCCATCTGAACCGAGTATCCTTCTTTAGGAAACGTAGCTCCCTTGGCACCAACCATATCCAGTAGAATACCGTAGTAGGCCGAATAGCCCGGTTTGTGCAGGTTCTTGGCCCAATGGCGTGAGCCAAGTCCAAAACCCAAATAATCAATGTTTCCGCTCTCCTTTTCAAAGTCTTTAGTTGCCCTTGCTCCATCGCCAAGGTCCTCAACGTCGAAGCAAATAAAGTCTACGCCAATAGTTGGTTTAACTTTGGCTTGTTGAATGGCACGGGCCAGTTCGAGCATGACGCCGACGCCACTGGCCCCGTCGTTAGCGGCTGGAATGGGTTTGGTCTTGTTAGCCACTATACTATCGCTGTCGGCAATGGGTCGCGAATCCCAGTGGGAGGAAATAAAGACACGCTTTGTGGCTTGGGGGTTGATGCTGCCGATAATGTTACGGGCGTTGATCTTTTTGCCGTCCCAGGTCGTGGCCACGAAGGTCTGCTCCGTTACGGTGCATTCAAACTGCTTGAGTTTCGCGACGAGGTAATTGCCCGTTTGCAAATGAGCGGGTGTGTTCGGTACGCGTGGCCCAAATGCAACCTGCCAGTCAATGTAAGCGTAAGCCGAATCGGCGTTGAAGGCCGGTGCCGACACCATCGCCGGTTGGTTAACTGTTTGAGACGTGTCGGTTTGACTCGGCTTTTCTTTGCAGGAAGCAACGAGTAGCGCAAGGGCGAGAAGTGGCAGGATCGTTTTGGTCATCATTTGTTTATAATAGCAGGATGCTGTTTTAGCCGAATCAACCCAACAAACAGCAGGCCGGGTGGCCGGAGCCATGCTGTTTTAGACAGTTACTCTTCATATGCCCAGTCAATTTGGTGTTTCATGTCTTTGATGGCTAATCCCTGCGCTTTGAAATACGAACGAATCTGGTCGACTTTGTCGTATTGCCGCTGTTCTTTGTACTCCCGATACAAGGTTAACAGTCCTTCCAGCACCGGCTGATTATCAGTACCTTCCTCGGTCAGCCCCAGCACGTCCTGCATGAACGTGACAAATGACGACTTCAACAGCGTAAACACGTCTTCGCCCAGCGCAGCTCCGGGAAGTTGGTTCAGATACAGCATATTCACGTATTTCAACAGCGTGAATAGCTGCGCAATGCCAACCGCCGTGTTCAGGTCGTCGTTCATGGCCTCGTAAAATTGCTGAACGGCCCTACGAACATCGTCCTGCTTCGTGGTATCCACCGGTACATCTTCGTCTGCCCGGTACGTCATTATCTTGATAACCCGAAGTCCGTTGGCTAAGCGCCGGTATCCCTTTTGAGCCGCTTTCAGGGCGTCGTTCGAGAAATCGAGGGTGCTGCGGTAATGCGATTGAAGCATGAAAAACCGGACCGTCATGGGGCTGAAGGCCTGCTCGAGCAGGGGGTGACTGCCCGCAAACAACTCCGAGGGCAGGAACGAGTTACCCAGCGACTTGCTCATCTTCTGGCCGTTCACCGTCAGCATGTTCGAGTGCATCCAGTAGCGGACGGGGGCGAGGCCGGTCAGGGCGTCGCCCTGCGCAATCTCGCATTCGTGGTGCGGAAACTTCAGGTCCATACCTCCGCCATGAATGTCGAACTGCGTACCTAAATACTTGCTGCTCATGCAGGTACATTCTAAGTGCCAGCCGGGGAAGCCCGCACCCCAGGGCGAGTTCCAGCGCATGAGGTGTTCGGGGGAGGCCCGTTTCCAGAGAGCAAAATCGAGCGGGCTGCGCTTTTCCGACTGCCCGTCGAGGTCGCGGGTTTCATTGAGGAGGTCGTCTAAAATGCGGCCGGAGAGTTTGCCGTAGCTGCCGCCCTGTTTGTTGTAGGTGTCGATGTCGAAGTAAACCGAGCCGTTCGATTCATACGCCATTCCCTTGTCCAGCAGCGTTTGCACGGCCTCGATCTGTTCCACCATATGGCCGGTGGCAGTGGGTTCGATGCTGGGCGGAATGGCGTTGAACTGCGCCATCACGGTGTGAAAATCGTTGGTAAACCGCTGCACGATCTCCATCGGTTCCACTTGCTCTAACTTGGCCATCCGACCGATTTTGTCCTCGCCTTCGTCGCCGTCGCCCACGAGGTGGCCCACGTCGGTGAGGTTGCGAACGTAGCGGACTTTGTAGCCAATGAACGTCAGGTAGCGGTAGAGCGTGTCGAAGGTCAGAAACGTGCGGACGTTGCCGAGGTGAACGTAATTGTAAACCGTTGGCCCGCAAACGTACATGCCGACGTAGGGAGGGCTGAGCGGCTCAAACAGTTCTTTTTTGCGGGAAAGCGTATTGTATACTTTGAGCGGTTGTGTCATTGCAGGGAACAAGTGGCTGTTACGTTGACGAAGGGAGCATCCTTGATTTCGTTGTTACCAAAGATGTTTCCTTCGTCAGCAAGACAAAAAACAACCTTAAAATAGGGTTGCAAGTTACGGATTGTGCGACGGAAAACGGTGGGCTGGCGAAGGGGTAATCAACTTTGCCAAAGTTCTGAACCTTGGCAAAGTTGATTGCCCCTTCGCCAGCCCACCGCCCGGTTTTGGCTATCTTCGCATCCTATTTACGCAAAGCCCGAATGCAGGTAATTGAGGTTGGCCCAAACGCCACATACCAAAGTGAATTTATCCAGTTTCCCGTCCGGCTCTACCGGAATGATCCGTATTGGATACGGCCGTTGGACACTGACGTAACTGACGTCTTCGACCCGGCCCGCAACAAGCGATTCGACAATGGCGAGTGCGTTCGGTATCTGTTGCTGAACGACCGGCAGGAAATCATCGGGCGCGTGGCCGCTTTCGTAGACCGCGAAATTGCCAATTTCGACAATGAGCAGCCGACCGGCGGGCTGGGCTTTTTCGAGTGCATTGACGACCAGGCGGCTGCGTTCCGGCTATTTGATGCGGGCAAAGCGTGGCTACAGAGCCGGGGTATGGAAGCGATGGACGGCCCCGTCAACTTCGGCGACCGCGACCGTTGGTGGGGTTTGCTGGTCGATGGCTTCGAGCGGGAGCCGAATTACTGTATGCCCTACACCAAACCCTACTACATTTCTTTCTTTGAGAATTACGGCTTTCAGGACTACTTCAAGCAATTCACATTTGGCATTCCAACCACCTGGGATAAGCTAACCAGTATGTCGCAGGCCGTGAAAGACCGTGCCCAGCGCATCTACGAAAACCCTGATTACAGCTTTCGGACGATTGACAAACGGCAACTTCCTGTTGTGGCCGAGCAGTTCCGGCATATCTACAACGCGGCCTGGGCGGGCCACAGCGGGGTGAAAGAAATGTCGGCCGGGCAGGCGCAGGGACTAATGCAGAAGCTCAAACCGGTGCTCGATGAGAAGATCATTTACTTCGCCTATTTCGGCGACGAACCCGTGGCGTTTTTCGTGTGCCTGCCCGAGCTGAATCAAGTGTTCAAGCACGTGAACGGCAAACTTGACCTGATCGGTAAGTTGACGTTCTTGTGGCACATGGTCCGCAAAACCAATCGCAAAGCGTTCGGTGTGGTGTTTGGCGTGGCTCCGGCGCATCAGGGCAAAGGTCTCGAAGCCGCTATTGCCCTCCGAATGCCCCACGAAGCTGCTCACAATCCCAACTTCCAATATACCGAACTCGAAATGAACTGGGTGGGCGATTTCAACCCGATCATGATGCGGTTCGTAAGTCAGTTGGGTTCAACCATCGTTAAAACGCACGTTACCTATCGTTATCTGTTCGACCGAACGAAACCATTTAAACGCTGCCCGGTGATCGGGCGGAAGAAAGAGAAATCATGAGTTTACTAACCATTGGTTCCGTGGCGTTCGACGCGCTGGAAACCCCCTTCGGCAAGACCGACAAAATCATCGGCGGTGCCGCCACCTACATCACGCTTTCTGCGTCGTATTTCACCGATGGAAACAACCTCGTGGCTGTTGTGGGCGACGATTTTCCACAGACGATGATCGATGACCTTAACCGGCATGGCGTCAATACGGAAGGACTGGAGGTCAGAAAAGGCGGGAAAACGTTTTTCTGGTCGGGGAAGTACCACAACGACATGAACACCCGCGATACGGTGGAGGTGCAGTTGAACGTGATGGAAAACTTCGACCCGGTTATCCCCGAGTCGTACCAGGACTGCCAGTATCTGATGCTGGGCAACACCGCCCCGGCCATTCAGCAAACGGTGATCGGGCGGCTGCGCAACCGGCCTAAACTCATTGTGCTGGATACCATGAACTTGTGGATCGACATCGCCCGCCCCGACCTGATGTCGCTCATTCCGATGGTCGACGCGCTGGTGGTGAACGACGAAGAAGCCCGGCAACTCACCGGCCAATACGCGTTAGTAACGGCTGCGGCTAAAATTCACGAGATGGGGCCAAAAACGGTGATCATCAAAAAAGGCGAACACGGGGCATTGCTGTTCCACGAAAACCAGATTTTCTTTGCCCCGGCCCTGCCGTTAGCCGAAGTTTTCGACCCAACCGGTGCGGGCGATACCTTCGCGGGTGGTTTCATTGGCCACTTGGCCAAAACCGACGACACTTCGTTCGAGAACATGAAGCGGGCCATTATCTACGGCTCCGCGATGGCGTCGTTCTGCGTCGAGAAGTTCGGGGCCGAGCGCATCATGAACCTGACACAGGTCGAGATTCAGGCGCGGGTGAGTGAGTTCGTGAAACTGTCGGCGTTTGGGCTGGAGTAAGTTTAGCGGGTCGATACGCATCCATCAATCGTTGGAGGACGTAAAAGCCAGCTAAAGTGCTGTTTCGGCTTTGTGATGCGGTAAAGTGGTTAGTTCATCCCGCCACCCACTTTTCCGGCTTTGGCAGGAATGCCCGGCTGAGTGATCTCAAAATTCTCTTTTTGCTTGGCGTCGGACACCATCGCCCGCACGTCGGCCAAGAGTTTTTTGGCATCGTAGACCACGCCGTCTTTCACCGTGTAGGTAACGCCCCCCACGCGCTCCACCTCGTTTTTGTCGGTCAGGTGAATGGCTCCTGTGCCGTAAAGCGTTTTCAGGTTGGCCAATGGATTCTCTTTCACGATCACGAAGTCGGCCAATTTCCCCACTTCCACCGAACCGATCTGATCGGCCATGCCGAGGGCTTCAGCTCCTTTGAGCGTGGCGGCCCGGATCACTTCGAGCGGATGGAAACCGGCTTCGCGCAGCAGTTCGAGTTCGCGGATGTAGGCAAAGCCGTACAACTGGTAGATGAAGCCCGAGTCGGAGCCGGTCGTGATGCGCCCACCCCGGTTCTTGTACTCATTCACGAACGCCATCCAGAGCTGGTAATTCTTTTTCCAGGCCACCTCTTGCTCGGTGCCCCAGTTGTGCCAGTAGGACCCGTGCGAAATCCGGCTCGGACCGTAAAACCGCCACAGGCTGGGCATGGTGTAGTCGTCGTGCCACTCGGCACGCCGGGCCAGCATCAGTTCGCGGTTGGCTTCGTAAATATTGAAGGTCGGGTCGAGGGTGAAATCCAGCGCAATCAGTTCGTCCATCACTTTGTTCCAGCGGTCGGTGCCGGGTTTGGCGGCTTGCTGCCAAAGGTTTCCGGCTTCTTCAAAGCGGTTTTGCTCGTTATTGTAGTTGTAATC